>JAFPXC010000006.1 GCA_017394805.1 Clostridia bacterium
GAAAGAATATTACGAGTCCGAAGACGGCTTCCGCATCCAATCCTACGAAATCAACGCGTATTATCCGCCCGAGGTTTAACGCTCACGCCTCACGCCGACGAGCTCACGCGCGTACACTTCTCATGACGGAATTATACCGCCTAAGGTTGTTTCGTTGCCCGTTACGATAATCGGGAACGAAGACGGCATTGGCGCGATTTCCCATGCACGTATGGGGGCAAACGCGTCCATTTGACGTTATAAACGAATGAAAAAGCGTCGCCGTAGCGACGCTATTTTCGTTTTTGTTTTCCGTCGAGCGGGTTAGCGGGCGGCTTTGACGGCGGCTTTGGTGCCGTACCAAATCAACTTGCCACTCTTGCCGACGACCCAATCGCTGTCGTCTTTATTGTCTTGCTTCTTCTCATCCTCGGCCTCTTTCTTGGCGGCGTCCCACGCGTCTTTGGCGGCGGAAGCGGACGTGAAGTAGAGCACGCAGAGGAACTCGGACTGGTCGTCCTTGGAGTAGGTGGCTTCGAGGACGGCGTCCACACCCTTGATGCCGACCAAAGTCAAAGCGGCGGGTTGGATGTTGCGATCGACCACGACGGTGTAGCCGTTCTTCTCCAAAGCTTCTTTGGCCTTGGCGGGATCGGCGGCGGGCGAACACGCGGTCAACACGACGGTGGTGAGCATCACCAATACGATGATGGCGGAAATGAACAAAACTTGTTTCTTCATGATCAAAAAACCTCCATGATTTTGGTTGCTTGCAGTATAGCACACGCGTTTTCGTTTGTCAAACGTTCGTCGGGCGTGCGCGGCGCACAAAATGCGTTTGATATTTTGGGGGCGAAAAGTATCTTGACCTCAATGGGCTTTGGGCACGTCGATATAGACGTCGCTCAGGGGGAAGGTACAGCAGGGATGCACGTAGCCGTACTCCTTGTCGGCGGCGCGGCGACCGTCCACCGAGGCGGGCACGTAGACCTCGCCTTCCACCAAGCGCGAACGACACCACCCGCACACGCCGCTACGGCAATCGGAGGGCGCGGTCACGCCGCCGCGTTCCATCGCGTTGAGCAACGACTCGTCGTAACGGCAGGGCACGTCGTACTCCTCGTCCCATATCTTGACGTGCACGCGGAAGGTCTTGCCCTCGGCCTCTTTGGGATAATCCGCGTTTTGTTGGGGATTGCGGTACTCTCCGAACAATTCGTGCCGAATGAACTTGCGGCGCAGACGCAGTTTCTCCAATTCTTTGTCCGCGAAGTTGTACATCGCCTGCGGGCCGCACAGGAACACGCTGTATTCGCCCTCGGGCGCGTATTTTTTGATGAGCTCGGCGGTAAGGAAGCCGTGCTCGCACCCCTCGGCCTCTTCGTGGCTGAGGACGTTGACCAATTTGAACTTGCCCGCCGTCGCCTTCTCGATGGCCTCGAACTCGTCCAAAAACAGGATGTCGGCCTTGGTGCGACTGCCGTAGAGCAATATCAAGCGGAAGTCTTCGGCGCCCTCGGCGATGGCTTTGGCCATGCTGAAGAAAGGCGTGATGCCGCTACCGCCCGCAAGTCCCACGACGGTGGGCGCGTCCCGAAGTGGCTCGTAGGTGAACGTGCCCAAGGGGGCGCTGGCGTCGATCTCGGTGCCGACCGTCCAATTGTCCAACGCGTAGCCGCTCATAAGGCCGCCGTCCACGCGCTTGATGGTGAGGGTGTAGTGCCCTTCCTTGGCCTCGCGGGGCGAGGACGAGAGCGAATAGGGGCGCGTGATATAGTTGTCGCCTATCTTTTGGCGAATGCTGATATACTGCCCCGCCGCGGGATAGGCCAAAAACGCCGTGCCCTTTTTGCCGTTGGGTTGCAACACGAAGGTCTTGACGTCCTTGCCGTGCGGAATAATATCGGCGACCACCAAATGCTGTACCGCCGGGTGCAGTTGGTTCTTGAGCTTATTTTGAATATAGCTGTCCAAAGGGGGCACGGGCGTATCGGGCGCCTCGGCAATGTGCTTATTTCTGTCCGAAATGAGTTTGGTGATACGGCTCAATTTGAGTTTTTTCAGGATCTTTGCCATCTTATCTGCCCTCCTTTTTGTATTGCTTAATCAAGGCGTCCGCCGCGTTCTTGCCCGTGATATAGGAACTACTGAATCCGTCGCCCATCGTGTGGTGTCCGCCCACGAAGTGCAGGCCCTTGATGGTGAAGTCCATCGGCTCGAACACGGCGCGCAGCATCACGTTGTCCCATCCCGACGTGCGGTAGCCGTAGATGGCGCCCTTGGGGGTGCCGAGATAGCGCGCGAACGTGACGGGGGTGGCGATGGCGATCTCCTCGATATGCGAACGAATATCTATGCCCATCAGTTGCTCGAAGTCCCGTATGTATTTGGCGACGTAGTCGCTCTTGAACTTCTTGTAATTCTCCACCGTGAGGTCGCGCGGGAAATCACGGTCGAAGAGGGGCATACTGAAGAACAAGGTGCAGGTGCCCTCGGGCGAACTGTCGGGAATGACGACGTTGAGGCAGTTGACGATATAGAACCCCTCGCCCATCTCTTCCTGTCGGCGGGGGTTGCTGTCGTTGGTGACAAAAACGGTGTAGTCGTTTAGGCCCAACTCCTCGGCGGTGCAATCCAACCCGACGTAGGCCGTGGCCAGCGACAGACCGATCTCGCGGGCGTTGGCGAGCTTGCGCATACGCTCGGGTATTCGGGATTGGTCCTCGATCATATTGTACACGTTGTTGGGAATGGCGTTGGAGAAGACGTCCTCGGCGTACAACTCTTTGTCTCCCACCTTGACGCCGCACACCTTGCCCTTGTCGTCAAAGAGAAGCCCCGTCACCTCGGCGTTGTACCATATATCCCCGCCGTTGTCCAAAATGGACTTGCTGAGGGACACGGACAACTCGTTGCTGCGGTTCTTGGGCATGGCGGCGTAGTCCACTATGTAGCTGTACACCATGCTCAAAAAGTGCATGGCGTTCATTTCGTCCGTGGGAATGCCCAAATAACTCCAATAGGTGTTGATGATATTCTGCGCCTTTTGGGGCACGCCCAAGTAGCTCATCACTTCGTCCACCGTGTAGCAACCCGCCTTGACGAAGTCGGCGTACTCGCCGAAGAACTTGACGGGCACGGTGACCGAATCCATATACGCCATGGCGTCGCGCGTCATTTGCCCCAACCGCAACAATTTTTCCACGCTCTCTCGACTGCCCGGCACCGCCTCCTCGATAGAATCGAGAAAACCGTCCCAGCCGCCTCTGACGACCACGTCGTAGGCGTCCTCGCCGCGATTGATCACGCGGAAACAGTTGTGCTCGAAGCGCCAATCGACATCTGCGCCGACCGACTCGAACACCTTGCGCACGGGGCGCTCGGCCTCGGGGTAGCCCACGTCGCACAACTCGTGCAATGCCGCCTCGAACTCGAACCGTCCGCGCACGAAACTGGTGGCGCAGCCGCCCGCCAGATTGTGCCGCTCCAAAACCAAGGTTTTGTACCCATTTTTTGCCATCGTGGCGGCCGCGGCCAAGCCGCCGTTGCCCGCACCGATGACGATGACGTCGTAACGATTGTCCATGCTATTCTCCTTTTTGCGGTAAGATAATTTAATTATGCCACCAAACTGCGCCGTAGTCAATACGCAATATGGATTCTTTGCCCGTATACTGTATCAAACGCTCCCGAAAACGCATACTTGTATAGAGATAGAGCAATGAACAAAACGTGCGTGGTGGTGACCAATACGAAAAGCGGGCGGTGGCGCGAAGAGGACAGGGAGAAGATAGCGGCGAAGTTGCGGGAGTACGACTGCCGCTTCGAGGACGTGGACGCGCCCTTGCCGCCCTTGGACGGGGTGGACGCCTTAGCCGTGGCGGGCGGGGACGGCACTCTGCACAACTTCCTCAACCGCGTCAAAGGCGCCGCGGTGCCCCTCTACTACTTCCCCACGGGGACGCTCAACGAAAAGGCGCGGATAGGGGACGTGGAGCCTTTGGTGGGGCAGATCAACGACGACTACTTCGTGTACGTGGTGGCGGCGGGCTCCTTTACGCCCATCGGGTACACGGCGGCCATCAAGGACAAGAAGCGGTACAAGTGGTGGGCGTATCTGTGGCAGGCCGTGCGGGAGTACAAAGTGCACCGCATAGAGGCCTCGGTGTCGGTGGACGGCGCGAAATACGAGGGTACGTACACCCTCATTATGGTGCTTCGCTCGCCGAGGTGCTTCCTATTCCGCTTCAACAAATTGTACGCCCCAGACAAAAACGCCGTGCACGTTTTGCTGATCAAGGCGCCCCCTCGGGACGATCTGTGGGGGCGGGTGCGCATCTTCGCGCCCCTTTTCCGCGCCTTCTTCGTGGGCTTCCGCAAGGAGAAGGACGGCAAGCGGTTGGTCTTCCGCGAAGGCTCGTCGGCGGTGGTGCGCTTCTCCGCCGAGACCGTGTGCAACGTGGACGGAGAGAAACAGGCCCTCGCGGGCACCTATCGACTGCGTGCCGCCGCGCCTACGCCCAAATTGACGGTGTGCAATTTGAAGCGCGAGGGGCGAAGCGCGCGCGCCCGATGATATTGGCTTCGACCATCGAGCGATACGCGCTTTTCGGCGCGTGAAACCCCTTGGCGTGACGCGCTCGTCTTTGTCCAAGGCGCACGCCGTTGCGCGCTTCCGGTTATGTCGAAAAAAGTCGCGTGGGCGCGCGCCCCCCAGCGACATTTTTTTAACAAAAAC
>JAFPXC010000007.1 GCA_017394805.1 Clostridia bacterium
ACAAGTTTGGAAGAATATATAGCCCTTGTTGAAGATTGGATAGAGTTTTACAATACAAAACGCATAAAAAACAGGAAGAGAACTTAATCCCTTCCTGTTAAGCGGTTTTTTATTGAGTGTCCCAAATGGGGTTCACTTCACGTTCGGGGGTTTTTGGTTGCCAAAAGGGCTTTTTACGGTTTATTTGTCGAGGAACACGGCGGGGGAGCAGAGCCAGCCTTGGTAGCAGTCGCAACCGATCTCGTGCAAGACTTCGCGCTCTTCCTCCGTCTCGACGTATTCGGCCATCACCTGCAGGTTGAGCGTGGACGCCAAGGACGTGATGGACCGGATGATCTCGCGGCAGTTTTGGTGCGTAAAGAGACCTTTCACCGGCGAGCCGTCCAATTTGATCTCGGCGAAGATGTTGTCTTTGAGGTAGTTGATGGACGTTTCGCCCATCGAGAAGTCGTCGATGGCGAAGGTCAGGTCACGCCCATCTCTTTGAGTCTGTCCAATATGGTCATGGACGCGTCGTTGAAGGACAGCGCCGCCGTGGACCACGTGCGGATCGGCTTTGCTCTTCATGAACGACCGACTGATGGAGAAGGTCATATATACGCTCAACACGCCGAACGTCGCCGCGTAGATGAGGTCGAACAGGCTGTATATCACACCGTCTCCGAACGTGGTGATGAACTTTTGGTAGCCGTCTATGGGGAAGGTCTTGATGATCAAGACGAACGCGCCGATGATCAGGACGGGTATCATGTTCACCAAACCGCTGCGCACCGTGCGCACGACGGTGGATTGCTCCACTTTGCGCACGCCCTCGATGAAATTGGACGCGCCGTTGCGCGCCTTTTTCTCTTTCTTCGCGCGGTTTTCCTCGGCGGCACCGTTTGCGTCCGCGATAGCGGGCTCTTCCGCCGCTACGTCCGCCGCCACGGCCTCGGCCGTGTCCGCTTCCGCTACTTCGCTTTCCGCCGCAAATTTCGTACAAATTCTAACATACTATATTAGCATTAATTAAATAATCTTACGCGATTTTTTCGCATTCGTCTCGAATTTGGCGTGGTCGTCCGTTCGTCGGTACGGGCGCGAAAATGCGATCGGTTTGCGCAAAAGAAAAACCACCGCCCCGTCGCTTATCCCCGCCCCCGACCGAAATCCTTTTCTACCGAAACCATATTTAAAAAATATACGTCAAAACGCTTGAAATTTGCGCCGACCTATGTTACAATAGGTAAGCAATTTGATAAAAGGAGTAGTGTCCTCATGATAGGAAGTTTGATTTTAGGTAGTTTGAATGCGACCGAATCGCGTATAATCGCGGCCGGCGTATTGATGTGCGTCATCGCGCTTTTGTCCATCGCGCTCATCGTTTTGGTGCTGCTGCAACGCGGCTCGGGCGACAGCGTCAGCGCCATCACGGGCGGCAACAACAGCGAGAGCTTTTTCTCCAAGACCAAGGGCGGCGGCAAGCAACGCTTGCTGCGCATTCTCACCATCGCCTTCTCGGTGGCTATCGCCGTGTTGGCCATCGCCTTCTTCCTCGTCGCGCCCATTTCGGCCGTTGCGGCGACTGCGGCGTAAGCAATCCAAAAAGCAAGAGAGATCCACCGCTCGTTCGGTGGATTTTTTTATGCCCTTCGTATAACCGACGCGCTTTACGCATACTACCCCTATGAAAGCAACGGGTATAGTGAGAAGAATGGATGAATTGGGCAGGGTGGTCATTCCCAAGGAGATACGCCGCACCATGCACCTCAAAGAGGGGGAAGAGCTGGAGATTTACGCGCACGACGAGGGCTTGCTCCTCAAAAAATACTCGGCGATCTCGGCGTTGGGCGGGTTGGCCGAGGAATACGCGCAGGTGGTGCAGAGTCTCCTCGGCGGCGCCGTGTTCGTGACGGATACGGACGGCGTGTCTGCCGCGGCGGGCACCCAAGACGAGGCCGCAATCGGCAAGCCGTTTTCGGCGGCGGTGGGCGATCTCCTCGCCAAACGAAAGCGCGGCTTGCTGTCGGACGCGGCGGTGACCAAGGGGGGCAGGACCTATGCGCACGTGGCCGTCTATCCCATATTGACGCACGGTGATTTGTTCGGCGCCATCGTCTTGGGCGCACGGAGCGCGGTGGACGCCAAAGCGGACGTCGTATGCGAAACGGCGTGCCGACTTTTGGCCAATCAAATCGGTGACTGAAAAGAAAAAGCGAGGTTTATTGGGGCACGGCGTCGCGTTGATGCTGTGCTCTTTCGTTGCCAAAGCCATAGGCGCGGCGTATCGACTGCCCCTTACCAATCTGTTGGGCGCGGCGGGCATCGGCGCATATCAGCTGGTGTTTCCCGTGTACGTATTGGTGTTGGCCCTCACCTCGTCGGCCATGCCCGTCCTTTTGGCGCGTCAAATCGCCAAGGACGCCGCCTTTGGCTACGCGGTGTTTCGCAAAGCGCTG
This sequence comes from Clostridia bacterium, assembly GCA_017394805.1. Taxonomy (NCBI): domain Bacteria; kingdom Bacillati; phylum Bacillota; class Clostridia; species Clostridia bacterium. Next base: position 2,439 of record JAFPXC010000007.1, read on the forward strand.
TCTTTGCTGGCGTTGACGGGGGGCGGCGGGGCGATTGCCTTGCTCGCCTTGGCCTATCCGTTGGCCCATTTGCAGGGATACGGCGCCATGTGGTTGGGCTACGTCGTTTTGTCTCCCGCGGTGTTGGCGGTGGGCTTGTCGGCGGCCTATCGCGGGTGGTTTTCGGCCACGATGCATACGGGCGTGCTGTCGGGCGCCGCTCTGATGGAGCAAATCGCCAAGCTGTCCGGCTTGCTGTTTGCCTTTTGGCTCGCAAAACGGGGGGACGTACCCGCCGTTTTGGGTGCATTGTTGGGCGTCACGTTGGCCGAGACCGCCGCGCTGATATGGTACGTCACGGCCTATTTCGCGCTCGGCTATCGCATGGGGAAGCCCCTCGTCAACGTGCCCGTCAAGGCGTTGTGGCAATCCTCTTTGCCCATCACCGCCTGCAACTTGGTGTTGCCCGTCGTGGCGGGGTTGGACAGCCTTCTATTGGTCAATTTGGCCGTGTGGGCGGGCGCGGACTCCGCCGAAGCCGTCAATCGTTACGGCTTGCTGACGGGCGCCGCGGGCACGGTGACCAACCTGCCCGTCGTGCTGACGTTGGCGTTCGTCACCCTCGTCGTGCCCGTCGTGAGCCGAGCGGTCGGCAGGCGCCAGATCGCCGAGGTGCGCCGTAGCAGTACGGACACTTTGTGGCTGGTGACGGCCCTGAGCCTTCCCTGCGCGGTGGGGCTTGCGCTGCTATCGCCCCAAGTCGTCGCCTTGCTATACCCCCGACTGTCCGCGGACGAAGCGGCCTATTGCGTCGTATTGATGCGCATAGCCTCGTTGGGCATACCCGTCATCGCCTTGCAGCAGGTGTACAACGCCCTTTTGCAGGCCGTGGAGCGCAGCAAAACGGGCGCCAAGCAAATGGCGATAGGCGGTGCGGTCAAACTGTTGGGCAACGTGACCTTGGTGCCTTTGTTGGGCATGGCGGGCGCCGCCGTATCCAGCGTGTTGTGCTACGTCACGGTGCTCGTGTTGAACTCGACCACCTACACTCGCCTGACCGGGCGCTACCGCTTGGCCAAGCCCTTGGCCGCCACCGCCTTCGCTTCGCTGTGTATGGGCGTGACGATATGGGCGATGGGACGGCTTATAGAGAATAATATCCTATGTGTGCTCCTCAATGTCTTGATTGGCGGCGCGGTATATGCTATAATACTATGGTGTGCGCACGGCGCTACTTGGTGGCGCAATAGACGGGCGCAGACGTAGAGGGAAACATGATAACGATAATAGGCATGGGCATTTGTCAAGAGGACGTCACCCTGCGGGGCAGAGACGCCGTACTCAACGCGAAGCGCGTCTTCGTGCGGACGGAAGACACCGAGTGCGCGAAGACCTTGCGCAAGCTGGGCGTGTCGTACGTCGCCTGCGACGACTTGTATCGTGAGGCAGAGGATTTCGACGGCTTGCAGCGGGCGCTCGTCGAGCGGCTTTTGGCGGCGGGCGACTGCGCGTATTGCGTGGACGGAGACGGCACCGAGGACGGCATCGCACGCGCTTTGGCCCCCCAATGCGCGGTGTCCGTCATAGCGGGCGTATCGCACGCGTCCTCGGCTTTGGCCGTTGCGGGCGTCGCCAATGAGCGCGTACATAGCCTTTCAGCCTTGACGCTGACGCGCGAGCCCGTGTTTCTCGCGCCGTCCGCCACCCTCGTCGTCACCGAGTTGGACGACCGCTTTTTGGCGGGCGAAGTCAAGTTGCGTTTGCTCGATACGTACGGGGACGTAGGGGGCTTTTTCGTGACAAAAGACAAATGTATCCCCCTTCCCGTCAGCGAATTGGACAGACAAAAAGGATACGGCGCGTTGTGCGCGTACGTCTTGCCGAGCATAGATTTTCTATCCAAACAACGCTTCAATTTCGAGGACGTGGTCTATCTGCTTATGCGGTTGCGTGCGCCCGACGGATGCGAGTGGGACAAGGCGCAGACGCACGGCAGTATGCGCGACTGTTGCATCGAAGAGGCCTACGAATTGGTGGAGGCCATCGACCTCGACGACGTGGACAAGATGGTGGAGGAGACGGGCGACGTACTGTTGCAGGCGGTTTTCCACGCCTCTATCGCCCAAGACCTCGGCGAATTTTCGATCGCCGATATGCTCTCGGCGTTGGTGTCCAAGTTGATCATGCGCCACCCGCACGTGTTCGGCGACGTGGTGGCCACCAACCAAGAGGAAGCGCTGGCGGCCTGGGATAAGGCCAAGAGCAAGGAGAAGCATCAGGATACCTACACCCAAAAACTCAAAGACGTGGCCCCCATGCCCGCCTTGATGCGGTGCAAAAAAATACAAAAAATCGCCGCCAAGGCGCATTACGATTTCGCTTCGGCGGAAGACGCGGCGACCAAAATCGACGAAGAACTCCGCGAGCTGTTTGCCGCGACCAACGAGGACGAGCGGGCTATGGAAGGCGGCGACTTGCTGTTTGCCGCCGTCAACGTGCTGCGCCTTCTGCACGTCGAGCCCGAGTTGGCGCTCATTGCGTCCACCCGCAAGTTCGTAGATCGTTTCGCGGCGGTAGAGGCGGCGTTGGCCGCCGAAGGCAAGCGCGTCGACCAAGTGTCGGCGGACGAGTTGTGGCAGGTCTACGACCGCGTCAAGGAGACGATTCGATGAAGATCGGGCGGTTTACCCTGGTATCGGACGCCGTGCTCGGCCCCATGGCGGGGGTGAGCGATTTGGGCTTCCGCACCTTGGCGCGCCGCTACGGCGCGGGGCTTACCTATACCGAGATGGTGAGCGTGTGCGGATTGATGCACCGCAACGCCAAGACCGAAGTGCTGACCGCCGTTGCGCCCTGCGAAACGCCCTCGGCCATACAGTTGTTCGGCAGCGATCCCGACGTTTTTTCCAAGGCCGCCCGACATCCCGCCGTGGCCAAATTCGACATTATCGACGTCAATATGGGCTGTCCCGTGCCCAAGGTGGTGTCGCGCGGGGAAGGTAGCGCGTTGATGAAGGACGCGCCGCGGGCCATGGATATCGTGCGCGCGCTCGTCGAAAGCTCGGGCGGCAAACCCGTGACCGTCAAAATACGCGCGGGGTGGGATCGTCCGATCGCTCCCGACTTCGCCCTTCGTATGCAGGAGGCGGGCGCTTTGGCGGTCACCGTGCACGGGCGCACACGTCAACAGCAGTACACGGGCACGGCCGATTGGGGCATTATCCGCGAGACGGTATCCGCCGTAACTATTCCCGTCGTTGCCAACGGCGACGTCAAGTCGGCGGAGGACTATCGGCGCGTCAAGGCCGAAACGGGCGCGGCGGGCGTGATGATTGCGCGCGGCGCGGTGGGGCGCACCCCCATCTTCGCCGAAATACGCGGCGAGACGCCCGAGGTGGATTTGCAGGCGGATTTCAACCTGCAATTCGACATCCTCCGCGCCACCTATTCCGACCACGTGGCGTGTATGCTCATCAAGCCCCATCTTATCGCGGCGGTGAGCGGCAGAGCGGGTGCCAAAGAGTTGCGCCTGGCCGTCGGCACGGCCAAAACCGTAGAGGACGTGGCGGCCGTGATTGCCGTATTGTAGGGGTGTTCGGCTATTGACAATTTACATAAATGCATATATAATATAATCCGTGACAAGCGTGCGTGCTTGCCAACCAACCGGAATTACAAAAGGAGAGCACCATATGAAATACATTTTCGTCGTCGAATGGGACAAGGATTTTGTGGCTGCTTGGGCCGAAAAGAAGGTGTCTTTGGCCGAGTTCGCCATCACCTACGTCAAGTCCAACTACAAAAACAAATTGATTTTGGCGGTACATAACGATTGCTATTGCCAATGGATCGCCCCTCGTTTTTCGGAGAGCGAAGCGAGAAGAGCGCAAGAAGCCATCAACAATTATTTGATGCGGGAGTTGTCCATCGCCGCCGATTCGGGCGTGCTGAAGAGTTATATCACGCCCTACGGCGGCGTGAGCGCGCCCGCGCAACGAGCGGACGAAAAGCCGACGGCAGAGGCCGCGCCTCAAACGAATGACCAAGCGGGACAACACCCCTTGACCGTCAAGATCAACCGCATGGCCGAAGACCTCATCGCCGCCGTCGAGTTCAAGGCGCTCATCGCCGAGATCGCCAAGATGGCGCCCTTGACGGCGGACGGTTCGCTCGGCGAAGTGTTCGAGCATCGCCATTACGTATTTTCGGTAGACGAGGGCTACGACGTCAAGAAGTACGTGGACGTATTGGGCGACGCGTTGCACGCGGCGGGGCTTTTCAAGGGCGAAACCGTGACGACCGAGACCTATCGCCTGCCCAAGGTGGAAGACAAGCGCAATAGCGATCCCATCGAGAGTTTTTTGAGCGACCTCGACGATTACGAGAGCACTGTATTGGTGCTGGACATCATCGAATGGATGGACGCCGCGCGCACCGAGGATTTCCGCAACGTGCTGAAGGCCATCGAACGCCAAAGCGAATGCGTGGTCGTGTTCACCATTCCCTACGTGGAGAAAGACGCGCTCAACCGCGTGTACGAGGCCATCAACGACGTTCTCAACGTCCGTGCCGTGTCCTTCGTGCCCTATTCCAAAGAGGAGTTGCAAATGGCGGCCGCCCGGTTTTTGGGCAACTACTCGGTGGAGATGACCGAGGAAGCCTGGCTCGTGTTCCACTCCATGATACTCAAAGAGAAAGCGGACGGCAATTTCTACGGCGAAAACACCGTCAAGAAAGTGTGCCGCGAGATGCTGTTGGCCAAGACGTTGGCCAACGCGGAGGCGGGTACGGACAGCAAAATCATCGAGGCCGACGACCTCGCCGACGTAGCGCCGCATGAGGCGCGCCAACGCTCGGCTGAGGAGATGCTGAACGGCTTGGTGGGCATCGACGCCGTGCGCAAAAAACTCTACGAGATCGTCAACCAGATCGAGGCGGCCAGACAGTTGGGCGACGTGGATATGCCCAGCGTGCATATGCGCTTCGTGGGCAACCCCGGCACGGGCAAGACGACCGTGGCGCGTATCATGGGGCGTATGCTCAAAGAGCGCGGCTTATTGCGCATCGGCGATTTGTACGAGATCCACGGCCGCGACTTGGTGGGGCGTTATATCGGCGAGACTTCGCCCAAGACCGCGTCCATCTGCCGCGACGCTTACGGCTCGGTGCTGTTCATCGACGAGGCCTATTCTTTGTGCCGTTCCACCGAGGACTCCAAGGATTTCGGCCGCGAAGCGTTGGACACCCTGATAGCCCAAATGGAGAATCACCGCACCGATTTCGTGGTGATTATGGCGGGCTACACGGACGATATCGCCAATATGATGAAGGCCAACGCCGGTTTGGAGAACCGTATGCCCTATTTGGTGGAGTTTCCCAACTACAGCCAAGACGAGTTGTATCAAATCTACGCGTTGATGGTCAAGCGCTACGGCAAGTACGAAGAGGATCTGCTATCCGAGGCCGAGGCGTTCTTCAAGGCGTTGCCCGACGACTATATCAAGGACAAATCCTTCGGCAACGGCCGTTACGTGCGCAACCTCTTCGAGCGCACGCGCGCCAAAGCCATTACCCGCCGCCAACTCGAGGGCGCGGAGGCGTTGATTTTGAAGCGCGAGGACTTTTTGGCGGCTTCCGCCGACAACGAGTTCCGCTCGACCAAACCTGCCGACAGTCGGCGCAAGGTCGGTTTCAACTGACAGCGAGGGGGCTTCGGCCCCCTTTTTTGCGCGTTCACCGAGAGGCGCGCTTTGGAATATAGTTAAACGATGATATACGCCGATTTACATTGCGATACGCTCACCGAATACGCCGATCTACGCGAAAACGACGGGCAGGTTTCTTTCCCAAAACTGCACGCGGCGGGTTGCCGCACCATGTGTTTCGCCGCGTTCGTTCGCATGGAAAAGGGGGATTTGTTCGCCACCGCTATGGCCTACGCGGATAAGTTGCGCCGCGAGATAGCGCGCAACGCGGATATCGCCGACCGAGTCTTGTGCGCCTCGGATATGCGGCGGGCGGCCGCCCATGGCAAGGTGGGCGCCATGCTTACCGTAGAGGAGGGCGCCGTGGTCGAAGGAGATATCGCCAACGTGCGCCGATTGCATCGTGCGGGCGTGCGCATGATGACGCTCACTTGGAATTATGCCAACGCACTGGGGCGTCCCAACGCCACGATGGACGAATATGCGGCACGTGGTGAGCGCGCTTTGTACGACGTGAGCGACGCGCCCTTGACCGAGTTCGGACGCGCGGTTTTGGCCGAGATGAACGCGGCGGGCGTGCTGGCGGACGTATCCCATCTTTCGGACGGCGGCTTTTGGGACGTCGTGCGCTTGTCGACGAAACCCGTGGTGGCTTCGCACAGCAACGCACGCGCCGTGCGGGGCGTGGGGCGCAACCTGACGGACGCGCAAATCGCGGCTCTTTCGGCCAAGGGGGGCGTGATGGGGCTTAATCTTTGTCCCGATTTTTTGTGCGCAAAGGACGCTGACGTGCTCGAATGGGCGGTGCGGCACGCGGTGCATATCTGGCAAACGGGCGGCGAGGACGTGCTGGCATTCGGCGCGGATTTCGACGGCACCAAAACGCGCGCGCCTCTTGCGGATTGCACGAATACTCCCCTACTGTATGGGGCTTTGTGCGACCAAATGCCCCCGCGCGTGGTCGACAAAATGATGTGGGGCAACTTTTTGCGGGTGCTCGAAGACGCGTGCGGTTGACGCTCGCGTTTTCTTTTTTCTCTACGTCGAGGGCGCGGCAATCGTCTTGGCCGAGCAAGTGCGTGCCGCCTTTCTTTGCGGCGAAATCTTTGGGCGAGCACGGCAAATTCGACAGAATGGTTGCAATCCCCCCGCTTTTGTTATATAATGTAGGCAATACTATGGATATTATCAAGGAGTAAACTATGACGAGAAGTAGAATTGCCGACATCAAAGTGGGCGAAATCAACAAAGTGCAAGGCTTCGTGGAGAATATTCGCGATAAAAAGTGGATGGCGTTTTTGGTCGTGCGGGATATCAGCGGCAAGTTGCAGTTGACCATCGAGAAGGAAAAACATCCCGATTTGGCCGAAGTCGTCAAGAATTTGACCATCGACTCGGTGATCACCGTGGAAGGCCCCGTGGTGGAGAATAGTTACGTCAAGTTGGGCGGCGTCGAAATGTTGCCCGACACCATGACCATCGAATCCGTGGCCGCCCCGCTGCCCATCGAGGACAAGAGCGCCATCGACCTGAGGTTGGACTACCGCTGGCTCGATCTGCGCAGCGAGCGCAACACCCTCATATTCAAGGTGCAAACCCTCATCGCAGCCAAATTGCGCGAATTCCTCCTGCAACGCGACTTCGTGGAGATCCACACGCCCAAACTCATCGGCGCGGCTTCCGAATCGGGCGCGGACGTCTTCGAGTTGACCTATTTCGAGCGCAAGGCGTATCTTGCCCAAAGTCCGCAGTTCTACAAGCAAATGGCGATGGCGGCCGGCTTCGAGCGCATCTTCGAGTGCGGCCCCGTGTTCCGCGCCGAGAAGAGCAACACCAACAAGCACGCCACCGAGTTTACGGGCTTCGACCTCGAGTTCAGCTATATCGAGAGCTACGAGGACGTGATGAAGATGGAAGAGGAAATGATCGCCTACGTGCTGGGCTTCGTCAAGGAGCAGTACGGCGACAAGATCAAGGAGTTGTTCGGCGAGGAAGTCGTCGTGCCCACCTTGCCCTTCCCCCGTATGAAATTGGCCGACCTGTATACCGAGCTCAAAGCGCGCGGCTTGGCCGAGGAATTGTGCGAAAAGGGCGACCTGTGCACCGAGGGCGAGCGTATGTGCAAGTCCTTCACGCAGGACAAGTTCGGGCATGAGTTTTTGTTCGTCACCGATTTCAGCCCCGAAAAACGCGCCTTCTACCATATGCGCAACGAAGAGGGTATTCCCCAAGGCTACGACCTCATCTGGAAAGGGTGCGAGATCACGACGGGCGCCCAGCGCGAACATCGCTACGAGGTGTTGAAACGCCAAGCCGACGAAAAGGGCTTGGGCGAGGACGTCAAGTTCTATCTGGAGTTCTTCAAGTACGGGTGCCCCCCGCACGGCGGCTTCGGCATCGGTCTCGACCGTATGACGATGATATTGCTCAATATCGCCATCAAGGAAGTAGAGTTCTTGTTCCGCGGCCCCGACCGTTTGACCCCGTGATGGGCAAATCGAGCGATATAGCACGCTGTTCAGTCGCTCGCACAAGTCACGTACGCAGAGTACGTTAGGCTTGCGCTCGTTCCTTGGAACACGCACTCTCTCACCCGATTTGCACCATCGCGAGGTCAAACGGGGGTGGAGAGAAAACAAAGGCGAGAATGGGTGCGTCCGCTCGTTCGCCAAACTCGTGTACGCAGAGTACTTACCGCATTCGTTAGAATGCACCCTCTCTCATCACAATCTTGCGCCAAGGCGTGAGGCGGGGGTGGGAAAAACACAAAGGCGAATATAAGGCGCAGTCCGTTCATTCACCGAAATAGAAGTACGTCATCCCGAGCCGCCGCTTGGGCGGTGCTGTCGAGGGATCCCCTCGGGAGAGGTGCTACGGAATGACGCTCAAAATAGCATTTAGTTCAAAAAGGAGATATACGTTATGACCAAAATTACACCGGATACGATGATATTGGACGCCGTGCAAGTCGGCAACGGCGAGGCCGTCGCGGCCGTCTTGATGGACATCGGCATGCATTGTTTGCATTGTGCTTTCGCGCATGGCGAAACGGTAGCCGAGGCGGCTATGGTGCACGGGGTAGAGCCCGAGGAGTTGTGCCGCCGTCTCAACGAGGCCGCTCAATCCTAACGTGATGAAACGTCTGTTGCTCGCGTTTATCGCAGCGGCGGTTGCGTGTTTGACCGCCGCTTTTTGCCTTGGCGGGGTAGCCCTTGCCGAGGAAACGGTGACGGGGCAATATTTGACGGAAAACTACGTGGATCTGGGCGAGATTTTCGCCCTGTCGGCCTATCGCGATACGATCGCCGTTCTACGCGCCAAAGAAGGGCGCGCCTATCTTTCGATTTTGGGCGAAGCGACCGTCGACGTGCCGCTTGACGCCATCGACATAGAGAGTATCGACGAGCCCGTGGCGATCGCCCCCGCCGCCCTCGACGGCAAGCAGATCGCCTTGTACGACGGATACGTTTTGATGGTGGCGGCGGATAAGATGTGCGCCTACGATTGCGTTGGGGGCGCGTGGCGTACCACCAATATCCCCACCATGTTGGCCTCATACGACGAATGGAGCGGCGAGACCACGTACACGCCGTTGACGCAGTTTGCCGTGGACGAAGGCGGGAGAGTCTACGTTTGCTACGGCATGAACACTCTGCGCTGGCTGTCGTTCGCAGACGTGTTTTTGGATACGAAACCCACCGTTACCAGCACCTATTTCGCCCAATCCGCGCAAAGTTTCGTGGCGCACCAAGGCGTGTGCTACGTCTATTCGACGGCGGGCAAGTTGTACGCCGTAGATACCAACGATACGGTCTCCGTAGGCGAGCCGCAAAGCGTCGCCGCCTTCGATTCGTTCGATTATGCGGGTAGGATCGTCTATCTTTCGGACGGCGTCTTGCGCGAGCAAGCGACCGACGCCGACGTCGTATTGTTGCAAAAGGCTTCGCCTTTGTTTGAGGGGGATCGCTATCTGCAGTCCGCCGACTTGGTGTGCACGTCCTTCGACGGGGAATCGTGGCGCGTGTTCGTCGCCGACAACGGGCAGTCCGCCGTCAAAGTATACGACGGAGAGGGCAATTTCCTCACGATGTACGGCACCTGGGGCGTGGACGACGGCAGATTGCACAACCCCACCTATTTGTCGCACAGCGGTCAAACGACCGTTATAAAGGACGACGGCAACGCCCGCGCGGTGGTCATGCGCACGAGTGACGGCGGTACCGTCTACACCCATATCGACGGATTAGCCACCGACGTGGCGGCGATGGAAGACCGCGTGTACATAGCGCGGGACGACTTGGTGCTGTGCTACGACTACGGCCATCCGCGCGAAGGTTTCGCCTATACCGAAACCACCTACTATTTGCCCGCCAAAGTGCTGTCCGTATGTTCGGACGGCGCTACCGTCTACGCCTTGACCGCCGATTGCCTCTACGTGCTGCGCTCGGCCGAAGACGCCGTGGCGCAACTTTACGTGCACGCCGTTCGAGCCAAAGTGGGGCGGCATACGGGCATCGTCTACGTGCAGACGACGGACGCCATCACCGTCTACAAGGATTTGAAAGCAGTCGGCGTGTCGGTGGACGTCTCGGGCGTGGACGTGCAGGACTTCGACGTGGACTATTGCGGCAACGTATACGTCCTTACGATGGACGGCGCTTTGCGCGTGTATCTGCGCGCCGAAACGGGCTATACCGAGACGACTTTGACATTGGCGCTGCCTTTGCGGTCGCTGTCCATTCAGGCGGACGGTAGCGTGCTGGGTTTGTGCGAGTCGGCGGTCGTGGTACCGAATCTCACCGTACGTACCATGGCAAATAGTGCCTACGAGGCGCCGCGATGGAACGATCCCGTATCCGTCGTGGAGATCACCGACACCGTATGGGGCTACGCCAGCCCCAACAACTACGAGAGCGTCGTGTCGGTGGCGGCGGGTACGTTCGCTATGTGTATGGCCGACCACACCTACCAAGGCAACGAGTATTACTACGTGGAGTTTTCGCTGTCCACCGTGGGCAACGTGCGGTACGAGAAAGCCTATATCCCCAAAGGCGCGGCCAGCCCCGTGGCTTACGTTGCGCCCGACGATATGTACGTCCGCTACGACGGCGCCACCGCGACCACGGGCATTTATCCCTATCCGTCCTATTCGGCCGAGGCCGTGCGTATGGTGGACAAAGCCGACGCCACCTTCAAGGTGTTGCGTATGATGGGCGTGAAAGCCGGCGAATTGGTGTGGCGTTGGTATATGGTGCAAGCCGGAGATACCGTCGCCTACGTGGCCGCCGACAACTACGTGGCCGCCGATCCTCCCTACGTGGAGGTGGAACGCTACTACGCGCGTTGCGTAGCGGGCAAATTGGGCGAAAAGGTGCCCGTGTACGCTTCGCCCGACGCCGACGGCGAGGTGGTCGCTTCCTTGGTGGACGGCACCAAGGTTGAATTGACTGCGCCCTACGACGCCGACAGCGAATATACCAAGATACGCTTGGGCGACCGCGAGGTCTACCTGCGCACGGCCAACGTGACCACCCGTTCCCTTACCAACGGGCAGACCTTCGCCCTCATCATGAGCGTAGTGGTCATCTCGGCCGCCGCCGTAACGCTCGTATTGTATTTATTGGTCCGCAAGCGCCGCTGACGTTTTTCCCTTCAATCCCCCGACTGTTTTCCCCCTTAAACACGCTCACCGTCCGCGTTTTTTCATTCTCCCGTGCGGTATCCCGTCGGGCTATGCCGTGCCACTTCGTGACAGACTCCCCCCGTCCCCTGCCCCCCTGCGGTAACAATGCGGCAGACAACCCCGCGCACCTATACGATTTGAGGCAAAACAAACAAAAATGGGGTATTTGGCGCTCCAAAAGGGCAAAAGGGCAAGAAAAAACCGTTCGTGGATCGAACGGTTTTTGTGGTGTACCCGTCGGGGTTCGAACCCGAAGTCGACGGCGTCGGAGGCCGTAATGTTATCCAGTTACACTACGAGTACAGGGCCACGTATATTATATAGCATTATTGCTTGCGTGGCTATCGTTTTGAGGTAGATTTTGGCCGAAAAACGCACATTTTTTTGGGCGTTTTTGGGCGGTTTTAAGCACTTTTTGGGCATTTTCGGCCCATTTTGAAGCGTTTTTTGCCACTTTTTTTCGGCCGATTTTCGGCGAAAACCCGATTTCGTCGTCTTTTGGGCGGTTGCTGTCGAGGTCTTGTAGCGATGGGGTCGAGCGCGTCGAAGCAGTCAGGCCGTCCTTTGCTTGAAGGCATTTGCCGTATCTATGCGACCGTCGCGAACGGACGTAAAAGGCGCTAACGGAGGGGCTTGAGGATCATCACGCAGTTGACGTGCGCGAAGACGTTGCCTTCCCACACGCGCCCCGTCAAGAGGTCTTGACAGCGGTCGTAGAGGCTGAGACCGTGCGGCCGCAGGGAGGCGTTGGCCACCACGGCCACCTCGTTTGCGCCCTCGCCCCGCAGCATGACCAGCACGCCCTCGCGGTTGGCGAAGCGAACGGAGCCTCGGAGGGACTCGGCGATTTGATGACGCACCTCGCCCAATTTGGTGTAGAACGCGCGCAACTCCTCGTTGGGGTTATCCCACGGATAGGGGCGGCGGTTGATGGGATCGGCGAAGCCCGTCAAACCCACCTCGTCGCCGTAGTAGACGGAGGGGGTGCCGGGCAGGGTGTATTGCAACACGGCCGCCACCATCAGCCTGTCCATGCCCAAGCGGCGTTGTTGGGGCGAAAGGCGGTAGTCCTTTTGCATTTGTTTGGTCCAGCCCGTCGTGTTGATTTGGGCGAGCTCGTTGAGTATACGCACGGTGTCGTGCGAATCCAACAGCGTGAGGCTGTGATCCAGCGCGTGGCGCGGATAATTCTCGCACACGTCCATCACCGCGGCGGCGAAGTCGTCCGCGTTGCCCTTGGTGGCGTAGGCCTTGATGGCGTTGAGAAAGACGTAGTTCATTACGCCGTCGAGTTGGTCGTCCGTAAAGTAATGGCGTTGCACGCCGTACGAACACTTGGTGGACGCGTCCTCCCACACTTCGCCGATGATATGGCTTTGGGGGTTGGCTTGGCGGATACACCGACACAACTCGTCCAGATAGAAATCGGGCAACTCGTCCACGACGTCCAACCGCCAATCCACGTCGTAGCGCGACCAATGCGCGACGGGGCCTTCGTCCCCGAAGAGATAGGCGCGGGCGGCGCGGCTGTTCTTGTTGATGGTAGGCACGTTTTCGATGCCCCACCAGCAGTCGTACTTGCCGTTTTTGTAGATGGTGAACCAATCGTAGTAGGGGGACGCTTCGCCCTGATAGGCGCCCACCACGGGGAAGTGATTGTCGCGGTTGAAATAGATGCTGTCCGAGCCCGTGTGATTGAACACGCCGTCCAGCATAACGCGCATACCGCGCGCCTTGGCCTCGCGCACCAATTCGGCGAAATCCTCTTCGGTGCCCACCATCGGGTCGATTTGCATATAATCGGCCGTATCGTAGCGGTGATTGCTGACCGACAGGAAGATGGGGCTGAGGAAGAGCAGGGTGACGCCCAGACTTTGAAGATAGTCCAACCGAGAGACGATGCCTTTGAGGTTGCCGCCGTAGAAGTCGTTGGCGCTGTAGTGTTCGCCGTTGCGTCCCGTGATGTCCACGTCCTCGTCCCACGCTTTGTTGAAGCGCTCGGGCAGCGCGTCCAATCTCGCGTCGTAGGGAATGTCCGCCTTGGCGAAGCGGTCTACGAAGATATGGTAGGCGATTTCGTCACCGCGGCCTCTCTCCTCGGACGTATCTTGGGAATAGACGGTCAACTGCCACTCGGGCAAGAAGTCGCCCGACACGGCGTTGCCCATCTTGTCCCGCCCGACGAAGAGAATGCCCGAATAGGTCTGCACCTCGAAGCGGTAGTAGAAAAGCCCCCAACGTGGTGGTGTAAATTGTGCCACGTAATAGCGATAGCCGTCCTTTTGCTCGGCGAAATCCATCGCCACGACGGTCGATTTGGCGTCCTTGCGCATGACGAGCCGCACGGACGTTTCGCCCACGTCTTGCCGTACGCCGAAAGTAAAACTTACCTCCGTTCGTTCGCGTACGGCACCGAAGGGCGACTTATTTTGATGTTGATTGAAGCGAAACATTGTTGATTATTCGACGGGTTTGATATTCCAGATGCGATTGGCGTATTCCTTGACGGCGCGATCCGCGGCGAAGAAGCCGCTCTTGGCCACGTTGACCAAGCTCATGCGGTTCCAGCGTTCGCGGTCACGGTAGGCGTTGTTGATCTCCTCTTGCACGTTGACGTAACTGCGGAAGTCCGCCACGCAAAGGAAGGGATCGGGCTTGCCACCTCTGCCGATGGTCAAGAGGTCCGCCAATTCGGCGAAAGACACGCCGCCCACGCCCGCACGCATATAGTCTATGACGTGCTTGAGGTCCATATCGTTGTTGTAGTAGTTCGAAGGCGAGTAGCGGTTGGAACCCATCAACTCGGCGGCTTGCGCGGCCCTAAGACCGAAGATGAAGATATTTTCCGCACCCACGTTCTCGTAGATCTCCACGTTGGCGCCGTCCATCGTGCCGCAGGTCACCGCGCCGTTGATCATGAACTTCATATTGCCCGTACCGCTGGCCTCTTTGCCCGCCACCGAGATTTGCTCGCTGACTTCGCTGGCCGGCATAATGATTTCGGCCAAAGACACGCAATAGTTCTCGAGGAAGACCACCTTGAGTTTGCCCTTGATGGACGCGTCGTTGTTGATCTCCTTGCTCATCATATAGATGAGGCGGATGATCTGTTTGGCGACGTAATAACTGCTGGCGGCCTTGGCACCGAAGATGAAGGTGCGCGGCCTTATGTCGAGGTCGGGATTCTCTTTGAGTTTGAGGTACAGGTCCAATATGTGCAACACGTTGAGGAGCTGCCGTTTGTACTCGTGCAAACGCTTGACCTGCACGTCGAAGATGCTGTTCTCGTCCAACGTAATGTCGTAGTTGTCCTTGACGTACTTGGCCAAACGCGCTTTGTTTTTGAGCTTGATTTGCTCCAAACGGTCAAGCACCTGACGGTCGCCTTGGTAGTGCATCAAGGGGGACAGGTCGGCCGTGCGCACGAAGTCGTCGCCGATGAGGTCGGTGCACAACCGACTGAGGTCGGGATTGGCCTCGCACAGCCAGCGGCGGTGCGTGATGCCGTTGGTGACGTTGGTGTACTTCTCGGGGTGCATCTTGTACCCGTCCTTGAAGACGTCCGTGATGAGGATCTCGGAGTGCAAAGCCGACACGCCGTTGACGGTATGCGACGCGCACAGGCACAGGTTGGCCATGCGAATCTCGCCGTACGCCATGATGGCGTTGCGCGTCACCTTATCCCAATCGTTGGGGAAGGCGCGCCACAACTCGTCGCAGTAGCGGCGGTTGATTTCGCAAATGATTTGGTAGATACGCGGAATTTGTTGCTCCACCAAGTGCTGCGGCCATTTTTCCAACGCTTCGGCCATGACCGTGTGGTTGGTGTAGGACACCGTTTGACACACGATATTCCAGGCTTTTTGCCAATCGTAGCCCTGTTCGTCCACCATGATGCGCATCAACTCGGGAATGCACAAAGTGGGGTGCGTATCGTTGACGTGAATGGCCACTTGGTCGGCCAAATTGTCGAGATTGGGGTTGTACTTCAAGTGGTTGCGCACGATATTCTGCACGCTCGCGGACACGAAGAAGTATTGCTGTTTGAGCCTTAACGCCTTGCCTTCGATATGGTCGTCGGCGGGGTAGAGCACCTTGCTGATGCTCTCGGCGAGGGCCTTATTTTCGCTGGCCTTGAGGTATTCGCCGCGGCTGAAGAGCGCCATGTCGAACTCCACGGGCGTAGAGGCCGCCCACAGGCGAATGCGGTTGACCGCCTTGGTGTGGTATCCCGAAATATACATATCGTAGGCTTTGGCCAAAATGGTGGTATAGTTGCGATGGTTGATTTTGAGCCCTTGGTCCGTCCATTCCTCTTCCACCGTGCCGCCGAAGCGCACTTCGAAGGTCTCTTCGGGACGAGGCGCCAGCCAATTCTCGCCGCCCTCGTCCAACCAGGTGTCGGGCATTTCCATCTGCCAACCGTCCACGATGCGTTGGCGGAAGATGCCGTAGTCGTACCGAATGGAGAAGCCGTTGGCGGCGTAGCCCTCGCTGGTCAAAGCGTCCATATACGCGGCGGCCAAACGGCCCAAACCGCCGTTGCCCAAGCCGGCGTCCGGCTCCAACTGCTCGAGGTCTTCCAAATCCCAGCCGTAGTCCTTCAACACCTTGGCCACCACGTCGGTGAGCCCCAAATTGTAGAGGTGATTTTTGAGCGAACGGCCGAGCAGGAATTCCATACTCATATAGAAGACCTGTTTTTGCTGTTTGGCGCGGATCTCGTGCTTGAAATCCATACGCTTTTGCGATAATATATCCCGTACGACGAAGCATACGGCGTCGAACATTTGTTTTTTGGAAGCGTCGGCGGCGGAGATGCCTTGGTAACGGCTGACCTGTCGCTCGATCAATTCCTTCATTTCTTTTGCATTGATATTTTCCGTCATGTAATCCTCCTGCCACGGTCGACTACTTGAGTAGACCGTCATATAAATCCGCGTATTTCACCGCCGATACCGCCCAACTGAAATCGGTGGACATATCGTTCTTGATGATTTGCCGCCAATTCTCTTTGTCGTTGTAGTACATATCCACCGCACGCCAAATAGCGCCCAACATCTCGTGGCCGGTATAGGCGTAGAACGTGAAGCCCAAGCCCTCTTTCGTCTCGGGGTTGTAGGGCTTGACGCTGTCCTTGAGGCCGCCCGTCTCGCGCACCACGGGCACGGCGCCGTAGCGCATGGCGATCATCTGCGACAAGCCGCAGGGCTCGAACTTGCTGGGCATCAGGAAGATATCCGACGAAGCGTACAGCTTGCTGGCCAAATCTTTGCTGAAATTGATGATGACGCGCAGTTTGGCGCCGTAGCGACGCTCCAACTCCTTGAAGCCGTTCTCGAAACGCCATTCGCCCGTGCCCAAAATGACCAACTGAATGTCGGCGGCCAACAATTCCTCGGCCACTTCCAACACCAAATCGAAGCCTTTTTGGGTGGTGAGGCGGCTTACCATGCTGATGATAGGTCTGTCCTCGCGGAAGTTGAGGTCGAGCAATTCGCACAAAGCCTTCTTGTTTTCCAAGCGTTTTTCGATGGAATTCACGTCGAAGGGCACGGCCACGGACTGATCGGCGGCGGGGTTGTACAACTCGGGATCGATGCCGTTGATGATGCCCGTGATCTTGTATTGACGGGCCTTGAGAATGCTGTCCAAATCGTAGGCGTAGAAGGGATCCTGCAACTCACGCGCATAGGTGGGGCTGACCGTGGTCACGGCGTTGGCGCATTCGATACCGCCCTTGAGGTAGTTCATCGCGCCCGCGTATTCCACCAGCGAAATGGCCTCGTTGGGCAACGCGCAGATCTCGTGCGCCAAGGAAATGTCGTACTTGCCCTGGAACTCGATATTGTGAATGGTGAAGACGGTTTTGACCTCTTTCAATTTGTCCACGCTGCGGTAGAACACGTCCAAGAAGACGGGGATGAGCGCGGTGTGCCAGTCGTTGCAATGAATGACCTGCGGATCGAAGTCGATGATATTGAGCGCTTCCAACACGGCCTTGCAGAAGAAGGCGAAACGCTCTGCGTCGTCGTATTGTCCGTACATCGTATTGCGGCGGAAATAGTACTCGTTGTCGATGAAGTAATAGGTGACGCCGTTCGCCGAACTCTGGAACACGCCGCAGTATTGCTTGCGCCAGCCCAAATAGACGTAGGTGTTGCCTACGAAACGCATCGTGTCCGTATATGTGGACGGAATGCCCGAATAATAGGGCATAATGACGCGGCAGTCGATGCCTTCTTTGCTCAACGCTTGGGGCAATGCGCCCGCTACGTCGCCCAAACCGCCGCTTCTCAAAAAGGGCATTGCTTCGCCCGTGGCGAACAGCACGCGCTTAATGGTGCGCCCTTTCGTTGTTGCTACTTTCTTTTTTGCAGCCATATATACCTCCTTAGACCTACACGGTCTTGCCTTTGGCCACCACGACGGGATAGGTTTCGTAGCCCGAGATGGTGCGCTCGTTGCGAATGGTCACGTCCTTGTCCGTGATGGTGTAACAAACTTCGGCGTTCTCCATAATGACGCCGTTTTCCATAATGATACTGTTTTTGATGACCGCGCCTTTCTCCACCTTGACGCCACGGAACAGGACGGAGTTTTCCACCGTGCCGTCTATGACGCAGCCGTCGGCGACAAGACTATTCTTGACGCAGGCGTTGTCCTTGTAAACGGTGGGGATGCTGTCTTTGACTTTGGTGTAGATGACGCCCTCGCCGTAGAACAGCTTGTTGCGTTTTTCCGAATCGAGCAAAGCGAGGTTTTCGACGTAGAAGCTCTTGATGTCGTCCACCACGGCCACGTAGCCGTCCACTTTGTACTCGTACAATTTGAGCTCGCTCACCTGCTTGGTCAGCACGTCCTTTTCCCAATCGAAGCAACCGCGCGCATATTGTTTCTCTACGATTTGCATCAAGAGGTCCTTCTTGACGAGATACATATTGAGGCCCACGTCGTAGGTGACTTCTTCGGGTTTCTCGGTGATATAGATATCGTTGATGCGGCCGTCCTCGCCCGCGGATACGATCATACGGCGGGAAGAGGTGGGGCAAGCCTCGTGCGTCAGCACGGTCACGTCCGCCCCCGTGCGGATATGCGCCTCGTACACCTTGTTGTAGTCGATATTGAGGGCCACGTTGCTATTGGTCAAAAGGACGTATTCCTCGGGGTTGTGGGACAAAAAGCCCTGTATGGAATAGAGCGCTTCGATCTTGCCCTTGTACATCTCGCGCGAAGCGTTGAGGACGAAGGGCGGGAAGATGGAGATGCCGCTGTTTTTGCGGTTGAGGTCCCAATCTCTGCCCATACGGATATGGTCCATCAACGAGGAGTAGTTGCTACGGGTGACGATACCGATCTGGGTAATGCCCGAGTTGACCATGTTGGACAAGGTAAAGTCGATAAGACGATATCTGCCGCAGAAAGGCAAGCTGGCCGTGGTGCGGTGGATCGTCAATTCGTTGAGTTTCGTTTCGTAATCACTTGCAAAAATAACGCCCATTACGTTGTTCATGGTACACCTCCTATTCTATCATCTCGGCGGGCAACACTTTGCCGCCGTCCGCTACCGTGGCCGAGGGGCCGACCAACGCGATTTGCCACTCGCCTTTGACGGGTGCGGATTGAATGGCGCCCACCACGGCACCCGCGCCGATGGAGGCGTTTTCGCCTATGATGCTGTAATACACTTCGGCACCGTTGGCGATCTTGGCGCCGGGCAGTACGACCGAGCCGATGACTCTCGCGCCCATGCCCACGTGTGCGCCGTGCGAAATAATGCTGTCCTTGACCTCGCCGTACACGGTGGCGCCTTCGCTGACGATGGCGTGCTTGACGATGGCCGAGGGGGCGATGAATTGGGGAGGCTCCGCGGCGTTGCGCGCGTAAATCTTGTCCCCGCCGTCGCCGCCTATGTTGATGCCGCTGTTGTCGTCCAAAAGGTCCATATTGGCCTCCCACAGCGAGCTCACGGTGCCCACGTCTTTCCAATACCCCGCGAATTCGTAGGACCACAATATCTTGCCGTCCTTGAGGAGATTGGGGATAATGTTTTTGCCGAAGTCGTTTTCGCTGTCGGGATTGGCCTCGTCGTCAATGAGGTACTTGCGCAGGACGGCCCAATTAAAGATATAGATGCCCATGCTGGCTTTGGTACTCTTGGGCTTTTTGGGCTTCTCCTCGAATTCGTATATGCTGCCGTCCGCGTTGGTGTTCATGATGCCGAAGCGGCTCGCCTGCTCCAAGGGCACGTCGTACACGGCGATGGTGCAGTCGGCGTTGTGCTTTTTGTGGCAATCGAGCATCTTGGCGTAATCCATCCTGTAGATGTGGTCGCCCGACAAGATGAGCACGTACTCGGGGTTGAAGCGGTCGATGAACATAATGTTTTGGTAGATGGCGTTGGCGGTACCTTTGTACCACTCGCCCGCGCTGCCTTTCATATAAGGGGGCAACACGTACACACCGCCCGACAGACGGTCGAGATCCCAGGGTTGGCCGTTGCCGATGTACTGATTGAGTTCAAAGGGTTGGTATTGTGTCAGCACGCCCACGGTGTCGATGCCCGAATTGATGCAGTTGCTCAAGGGGAAGTCGATGATGCGGTATTTGCCGCCGAAGGGTACCGCCGGTTTGGCGACCGAGCGGGTCAGCACGCCGAGACGCGTACCTTGGCCGCCCGCCAACAACATGGCGACGCATTCTTTGTTCTTTCTTTGATTCATTGTTTGCTCTCCTTATCTGGTTTTTTTCAAGAATATTGCACTGTTGGGCGTGACGCCCAACGTAATGTGATAGGGTAGACCGTTCACGCCGCCGTCCTCGGCGTCGAAGTGCCACACCACCTCGTTGTCGCCCACGCCGAAGCGTTTGTCGTAGCTGTTGAGGACGACCTCGTAGTGGCCCTTTTCGGGTACGCCCAACATATAGTCGGGACGATAGACGGGGGAGAAGTTGAGGACGACGATGATAAAGTCGCCGTTCTTGGCGATACGACGCCAGGCGAGGATGTTCCAGTCGTTATCGTTGGCGGCGTGCCATTGGAACCCCTCGTACCCGCAGTCCTGCTCCCACAAAGCGGGCTCTTTGAGATAGAGGTCGTTCAACGCGGCGGTATAGGCCTGCATACCGTTGTGGGTGGGGTATTGCATAAGGAACCAATCCAGCCCTTTGCGGAAATCCCACTCGATATATTGACCGAACTCCGCGCCCATAAAGATGAGTTTTTTGCCGGGGTGGGCCATTTGGTAGGACATATAGGTCATCAGCCCGCCGAACTTATCCCGTTCGTAACCGGGTTGCTTGTCGAGAAGGCTGCGCTTGCCGTGCACGACTTCGTCGTGGGACAACGCGAGGATATAGTGCTCCGAGAAGGCGTACACCATACCGAAGGTCATATTGTTGTGCTCGTACTTGCGGTAGACGGGATCTTTCTCGACGTAGCGCAGGGTATCGTTCATCCAGCCCATGTTCCACTTGAAGTCGAAGCCCAAGCCGTCCTCGAAGGTGGGGGCGGTGACTTTGGGGAACGCGGTGGACTCCTCCGCGATCATCAACGCGCCCTTGAAGCGGTAGTGCACCGAGGCGTTGATGGTCTGCAAAAGGGACTTGGCTTCGAGATTGATATTGCCGCCGTAGCAGTTGGGCTGCCAGTCGCCGTCGTTGCGGCCGAAACTCAGGTAGAGCATACTGCTCACCGCGTCCATGCGGATGCCGTCGATGTGATAGAGGTCGAACCAGAACACGGCCGAAGACACCAAGAAAGAGCGCACTTCGTTGCGGCCGTAGTCGTAGATATAGGTGCCCCAGTCGGGGTGTTCGCCCTTCTTGCCCTCGTACTCGTAGAGGCAGGTGCCGTCGAACTTGCCCAAGCCGAAACTGTCCTTGGGGAAGTGGGCGGGTACCCAATCCACGATGACGCCGATGCCCGCTTTGTGCAGTTCGTCCACGAGGTACATCAGGTCTTTGGGCGCGCCGTAACGCGAGGTGGCGGCGAACATACCCGTGCATTGGTAGCCCCAACTGTCGTTGAGGGGGTATTCGCCGAGGGGCATAAACTCCACGTGCGTGTAGTGCATACCTTTGAGGTAGGGGATGAGTTCTTCCGCGACTTTGCGGTAGCTGTAGTAGTTGCCGTCGGGGTAGCGGCGCCAAGAGCCGATGTGCATCTCGTAGATGTTCATGGGGCTGTTGAAGACGTCTATCTCACCGCGCCGTTTCATCCAATCGGCGTCCGACCATTGATAGCCCGAGAGGTCGACCAGCTTGCCCGCGTTGGAGGGCGAAGTCTCGGTGTGCAGGGCGTAGGGGTCGGTCTTCTCGATGATGCGGCCGTCCGCCGTTTCGATGCTGTAGCGATACAACTGCCATTCTCTGGCGTTCTCGACGTAGGCTTCCCACACGCCGACCGAAATCTTTTGCATACGGTCGGCGCCTCTGTCCCAATAGTTCCAGTCGCCGATGACCGATACGCTCTTGGCGGCGGGGGCCCACACGCGGAACCACCAGCCCGACTTGCCTTCTTCGGCGGCGGGGTGAGGACACATCAAACGATAGGCTTCGTAGTTGGTGCCTTGGTGGAACAAATAGAGGGGAAAATCTATTTCTTTTTGCATGACATATCTCCTTTTATGCCGATATACAACCATTTTAACACACACGCCCGAATATTTCAATATGAAATATAAAAATAATTAAAATTATATCGCCCCCGCGCAACCCCGCGCGCCCTCGTCCGCGACGAAAAATATAGCGCACCCCCATCGGCGTATCTCGCATCGCTTGCGGTATCTCGCGGTCGGCTTTGCCGAATATCCCGCGATGTTTCGCGCCATACTATCGCTATGAGATTGCGGTTCGTTGGGCTATGGGCGGCGCTATGTATATTCGGATTCGTATGGGGGCTTTCGTATGGCTACGCGCCCCTCGTTTCGTCCGCGGTTGATAGGGCGGCAGGCGAGGCCGAGACGCCCTCGACCATCCGTGCGGACGGCGCTTGCGGCAAGGGCGAAACCCTGCCCGTCGTGTTGGTCGTAGAGGGGCGCGAATACCGCGAAAACGCGTGCATTCCCGCACATTTCCGTCTGTTGGCGGCCCGCTACGGCGGGTATGACGCCTATTTTTCGCGTATGCTTTCGGCGGGTGCTACGGTGCGGCAGATCCTCAACGCGGCGGCCTATCCGCTGGGTGACGGACTTGCGGCGTTTTTGTTGGCGTGGGAGACGCCGCCCGCGTCGGCGCGGGTGACTTTGACGCCCGCGGGCCCGCAGGTGGAGCCGCACCGCGACGGGTACGTATTCGCGCCCGCCGAGGTGTTGTCGGCGGTGGCGGCCTGTCTTGACGGGCGGCGAAGCGAGCCCTTGCGGTTGCACTATGCCAAAGCCGCCGTCACGACCGCCGAAATGCGGCGGCGCACCTCGCTTCTCGCCACCTTTTCCACGCCGTACGCGTACGTGCCGAACCGCGTGCACAACCTATGGTTGGCGGCGGGGGCGATCAACGCTTATACGCTGTATCCAAACGCCGAATTCAGCTTCAACGCGGTGGTCGGCGACCGCACCGAAGCGCGCGGCTATCGCTCGGCCAAGATCATCGCGGACGGCGCTTTCGTCGAGGGCGTGGGCGGGGGCGTGTGCCAAGTGAGCACCACCCTTTACAACGCGGCCATGCTGGCGGGACTTACGCAGGTGGAAGTGCATCGTCATTCGCTCGCCGTATCCTACGTCGCGCCCTCTCGGGACGCCATGGTCAGCACGTGGAGCGATATGCGTTTCGCCAATCCCTACGACTATCCCGTCTATCTCTATTCGGGCGTTGCGAAAGGGCGGGTGACCGTGCGCGTGTACGGGCCCGAAACGGGGCGAAAGATCCGCCTCGAATCCACCTGCAAAGTGGTGGACGCGCACCGAGATCTGGACGAAGCGGGCAACCCGCTGTCTTCGACCGAAGGCTATCGGCAGACGGTGGCGGGCGTTGACGGCGTGGAGGGTACGCTCGTGCGGTTTTGGGGCGACGAGGCGCAATTTTTACGCCGCAATACCTACCCCAAAAAGGACGCCGTTTGGCAAAAAATACCCGACGAAGAGGGGCAAGACCGGGGCGAACGACCTTCGGCGTGAGGGCGTGGCCGCGCGCGGTCGTACATTGCTTTTTTATGTTTATGCATAAAATGCGGGCAAGTTGCCCGAAATTTTGAATATTTATACGAGATAATTCGCCGCAATCCACAAAAAAAGGACAAAGGCTTGACAAAAACGAACTTCTGTGATATATTGTATATGCACGCGCATATATTTGGCGTGAGGGTGGCTCTGCGCCATCGAGGGAAAACGCGGCGAACGCGGGAATGTCTGGGGGACGTGCTCGCACCGAGACCGACGCGACGTCGGACTTTGTCGAAAATCGCCGAATGCAGTCGCGTTTTATCGCGTGACCGCGCATATTTATATGGGAGTATCGGATTGCCATTCGGCAACTTGAATTGTTATGTTAAAACTTGTAGGAATTACCAAAGAGTATCCTTTGGGCAACGAGGAAAAAGCCGTCGCCCTCAAAGGGATAGATTTAGAGTTTAGAAGAAAAGAATTCGTGTCCGTTTTGGGACACTCCGGCTGCGGCAAAACCACCTTGCTCAATATCATCGGCGGGTTGGATCGCTACACCACCGGCGATTTGTTTATCAACGGCGTCAGCACCAAGCGTTACAAAGACAAGGATTGGGATACCTATCGCAATCACAGCGTGGGGTTCGTATTCCAGACCTACAATCTTATCATGCACCTCACCGTCATCGAAAACGTGGAGTTGGCGCTGACTTTGGTGGGCGTCGACCGCAAAGAGCGCCACGAGCGCGCGCGGCAGGCCTTGGAGGCCGTCGGGCTGAAAGGTGAGGAGAACAAGCGCCCCAACCAACTGTCGGGCGGTCAAATGCAACGCGTCGCCATCGCCCGCGCCATCATCAACAACCCCGAGATATTGCTGGCGGACGAGCCGACGGGCGCGTTGGATTCGGATACGAGCGTGCAGATCATGGATATCCTGGCCGAGCTCAGCAAGGACAGGCTTATCATTATGGTCACGCACAACCCCGAGTTGGCCGAGCAGTACAGCACGCGTATCGTGCGCTTGACCGACGGCAAAGTGGTGGGCGATACCAATCCCTTCACCGAGGCGGACGCCGAGGCCGAGGCCAAAGAGACGGACGAGGAAGAAGCGGCCGAGTCCGGGGCGCAACCCGACGCGACCGACGCCGCCGCCGAGGGCAAAAAGGAGAGCAAAGTCGGCTTTATGTCCCGCCGCCGCCGCAAAAAGGAGCGCGACCACACGAGCATGAGCTACAAGAGCGCCTTGCTCCTTTCGGGCAAGAACTTGCTCACCAAGCGGGCGCGTACCACCCTGACGGCCATCGCCGGCAGCATCGGCATCATCGGCATCGCCATCGTGCTGGCGCTGTCGTCGGGCTTCTCGAGTTACGTCAACGCCACGGCCGAGAACTCTTTGTCGCAATATCCGCTCACCATCCAAGGCTCGAGTATGAGCATGAGTTCCTTGGTCAGCATCTTCATGGGCGCCACCCTATCGGGTGGCGAGGGCTACGAGGCCTACCCCGATACGAGCGAAGTGTCCTTCAATCCCATCATGGGCACCATTTTGGGCCATATCGAGGATATCATCGGCAAGAACGATATCAAAGGGCTGAAGGCGTATTTGGACGACAACTTCAACAAGGATTGGGGTACGGTCAAATACGACTACGATATCACGATGCACATATACACCGACTTCGATTCGCAAGGGGCGCTCAACTACTACAAGATCAACCCCTATGCGGCGCGCGTGCAGGACCAGCTCAAAGCGGTCATAGATGTGGGCGAGGGTACGGCGGCCTCTACCGTGTTGGGCGGTCTGTCCAAAGAGGACCTCGTCGGTATGTTTAACAGTTACAGCAGTATGTTCAATGTGTGGGACGAGTTGTCCACCGACCAAAAACTCCTCGAATCGCAGTACGAACTTATCGGCGGCAGTTGGCCTTCGTCGCCCACCGACGTGGTGTTGGTGGTGGACAAATACAACCACATCGACGACTTCGTCGCGTTTGCATTGGGTCTTTCCAACCCCAACGACGCGGGCGCGGTCATCGCGGCGGGATTGGATACCGAACACCCCGAAAACAACCCCTTGTATAATTGGGCGTACACGTCCGAGCAGTTGATGGAGAAGTTGCACTATCAACTGATGCTCGAGAGCTCCTATTACAGTTTCAACGAGGATACCGCCACGTGGGAGTTCGTGCCCTATCTCCGCTTGGAGAACGATATGACCGACGCGGTCAAAGACCTTATCGAACCCACGCAGAACGGCGTCAAAAACGAGGATTGCCGCGCCGTCACCCTCAACGTGTCGGGCGTTATTCGTATGCGCGAGGGGGTTTCCGCCGGCTCCATCAACGGCAATATCGCCTACACCAAAGACCTCGTCAACTATATGATGCAGACCGCTTTGTCGAGCGATCTGCTCAAAGCGCAACGCGCGATGGCCGTCACCTACAAAGGTCGCGGCGGCGACAACAGCAAGGCAGACAAGATAGAATACTATATGTCCGGCATCAACGCGGCCTCTCCCATCACGGGGCGTACCCTGTTGGGTACGGCGGAGTACTACTACGCGGATGCGGAGGGCGGCGTCGAGACCTATCACGACACCCCGCGCTACACCTACGCCGAGGGCGTGACGGCGGCGGATATCACTTTCTTGGAGAAGAGCGGCACGGGCATCACCTTCGAG
The DNA here is from genome assembly GCA_017394805.1 of Clostridia bacterium. Lineage (NCBI taxonomy): Bacteria > Bacillati > Bacillota > Clostridia > Clostridia bacterium. Next base: position 28,587 of record JAFPXC010000007.1, read on the forward strand.
TCCAAGTGGGGACAGTACGGCGTCGGCAGTGAGAAGCGTACCGGCTACGATACGTTCGCCAATAGCAAGATGGTCTATCACAAATTGGTCACCACGGGCGACGACGACGATTACTACGGTATGTCCGAGGCGGACGTCGTGGGCGAACTCAAAAACGCCGAGTATTGCGAGTGGTTGCACAAGTTGGGCTACGCCATCGAGGAAGAGCCGTATTCGGTCAGCATCTTCGCTTCGAGTTTCGAGAACAAGGACAAGATCCTCAAACTGTTGGACGACTATTCCGAGACCGAGGGCGGCAGCGAGCTGCACTACAACGACACCGTGGGCACCTTGATGAGCGGCATCACCCTCATCATTCAGGCCATCACCTACGTGCTGATCGCGTTCTCCAGCATCTCCCTCATCGTGTCCTCTATCATGATCGCCATCATCACCTACACGTCCGTGATGGAACGCACCAAGGAGATAGGCATTTTGCGCTCCATCGGCGCGCGCAAGAAGGATATCACCCGCGTCTTCAACTCCGAGACCTTCATCATCGGCTTGATGAGCGGCCTGCTGGCGTCCTTCGTCACTTGGGTATTGTCCATTCCCGTCAACGCTATTTTGTACGGCTATACCAAGATAGCCCACCTCGCGGTGGTGGCTTGGTGGCACCCCGTGCTGTTGGTCGGTCTATCCGTTTTGTTGACGGCGATCGCAGGGTTTATTCCGTCGAGGATTGCGGCCCACAAAGACCCGGTTCTCGCGCTGAGGAGCGAATAATCGGGCGATTGAGGGCGCTGTCCGCGTCCTCGCTCATACCGTGTACGCACAGTACACTGGGCGCTCGTCTCGGTCGTTTGTATACCCCCTCATTCATCGCAATTCCTTCTCTTCGTAAGAGCAAGGACGAGAAGAGGGGGTTTTTGTTTGCAACAAAACACGGCAATTCTATTTGGGAAACATATATATTTTAGAATATCCGTTGGCTGTTCCGATTATTGCGCTTCTCAGTGCGAGAACGGAGAGAGAAACACCCCCTCATTCATCGCAATTCCTTCGCTTTGTGGGAGCAAGGACGAGAAGAGGGGGCTTTCGTTTATATGGGCAAAACCGTGAAAAATATTCGCTTTGGGCCGTCGTGGCGGTTGACTTGATTTTTTCGGGTGTGCTATAGTGGATATATAAAGCGTTTGAGCGGAAACAAGTAGGCTCGGTATTGCCTTGGAGAGAAGCGTCGGTCGGTGCGAGACGCGAAGGGTGCCGAGGACCGAATACATTCCGCGAGCTGCGTACGGAAAGGCAACGAGTATGCTACGACGGGACGCCGCCCGTGACAGCGGCAAGAGCAATCTTTCGGGGTGGCTCGACGAGGCCCGCGCAGTGATGTGCGGACGAAAAGAGGTGGTACCACGGCGACTGTCGTCCTCTTTCGCAAAACGCAATGGTTTTGGCGAAGGAGGGCTTTTTATTTACCTTCGCCGAGGCGGCCTTTCGAGGCAAAGGAGAGAAGTATGGAAGCATTATTAGCGGCAGCGCGTTCTACGGGCGGCATCGTCCTCATGGCGGTGATGATCGTCCTGTTTTTCGGCGTGATGGTCTACGTGGGCATTTATTGCCGCCGCAAGGCCAAGGACGTCAACGGGTTCGTGTTGGGCGGCCGAAGCGTAGGCCCGTGGCTCACGGCCTTTACCTATGGTACGTCCTATTTCAGCGCGGTCATTTTCATCGGTTACGCGGGGCAGTTCGGCTATTTGTTCGGCGTGGCCAGCACCTGGATAGGCATAGGCAACGCCATCATCGGTTCTCTGTTGGCGTGGGTTATACTGGGTAGGCGCACGCGCGTTATGACGCAGTATTTGGACACCAAGACCATGCCCGAGTTTTTCGGCAAACGCTTCGACTCCAACGCGCTCAAAATCGTGTCGGCCGTCATCGTGTTCGTCTTCCTCATTCCCTACACCGCGTCCTTGTTCAACGGCTTGTCCCGTTTGTTCACGGTGGCGTTCGGGTTCTCCAACGAAAATCTCGCCTATATCATCATCGTCCTCATTATGGCGGTGCTGACGGGCGTCTACGTGTTGGTGGGCGGCTATATGGCCACGGCCATCAACGACTTCATACAGGGCATCATTATGCTCGTAGGCATCGTGGCGGTCATCGCCGTCGCCCTCAACGCCAACGGCGGCCTTACGGGCAGTATGGAAGCGCTGGTCGGAGCGGCCGACGCGGACGGTCTGGCCGGGTGGAAGTACACGTCCTTCTTCGGCGCAATGCCCGTATTTTTGTTCTTCGTCATCATTCTCACGTCCTTGGGCACTTGGGGCCTGCCGCAGATGGTCAACAAGTTCTACGCCATCAAGAGCGAGAACGACATTCGCAAAGGCACCATCATTTCCACCGTGTTCGCCATCATCGTGGCGGGCGGTTGCTACTTCCTCGGCGGCTTCGGCCACCTCTTCGTACCGACGGCCGAGTTCACGGCGTACGACGCCATCGTGCCCACCATTTTGGACAAGACCATTCGGTCGGACTTCCTCATGGGCATCGTGGTCATTTTGGTCTTGTCGGCCAGCATGTCCACCTTGTCGAGCCTGGTGCTCACCTCGTCTTCTACGTTGACGCTGGACCTCATCAAGGGGCATATCGTCAAAAAGGAGCGCATGACCGAGCAGCGGCAGATGATCATTATGCGCGTGCTGCTGGCGTGCTTCATCGCCGTGTCGGCGGCCATCGCCATCGTGCAGAAACTCTACAACGTGTCTACCATCGCCCAGTTGATGGGCGTCAGTTGGGGCGCGTTGGCGGGTGCGTTTCTCGCTCCCTTCCTGTACGGTTTGTACAGCAAAAAGATAACGAAGGCTTCGGTATGGGCTTCTTTCGCGGTGGGCGTCAGCATCAGCATTTTCTCCTTCGTGTGCAGTCTTACCAAGGCGACCTTTATGACGGCCACTTTGTCCTCGGGCGAAACGCTCAATTTCGCCAACGCCGTGGTGATGGGCGCCATCGCGATGATAGCGGGGCTTATCGTCGTGCCTTTGGTCAGTCTGTGCACCTACCGCTACGAGGTCAAGAAGGGTAAGTTGGACACGGCGCGTATGGACGCCGTCTTCTCCTGCTTCCAAGGTACGGTCACCGTGCGCCGCAAGGATTCTTTGGGCACGGTGGAAGTGGCCGACGAAACCATCGCCGACGTGGCCGGCGCAGAGACGCCCGTATTGGTCGAAGCGGACGAAACGACCGCTGCCGAGACCGCCGAAACGCCCGCCGCCGACACGCCCGACGAGGAGTAGGGCAGGGGGGTTGCCTCGGGCAACCGCGACGTATCCCCTTTCGGGGCGTGAGGCGGGTGCGATATGCCGTCCATGGCGGGGCGATTTGCGGCCGTCGCCGCGCTTGACGAGATAGGCGGCAGACGTGGCTCGAAACGGGGTGAAAGCACAAAAAGTAGTGTATTTGGAGTAATTTTGTAAAAAAGTGCAATTATTAAGAAAATTTAACGAAAATTATTTTGCCAAATATTTGACCTTTTACGCGCGGTATAGTACAATTTCCCGTGCTCGGGTGGAGTATGTCTCATTTATCTAACGGATGATGTATGAGGTTACCCGCACCTTAGGGATAGTTCATAACGGACCAGTCCGATTCGAATCGGGCGCTAACTCGGGGCAAACTTCGGTTTGCCCATAATAATGGGAGATATGAAACACACGAGCAGGAAAAAAGAGTTAGAAAACTTGGAGGTAAATTATGGCAGAAAAAACATTGAGAATCAAATTGAAAGCGTACGATCATGACTTGGTAGACGAAGTAGCGAAGAAGATCGTGGACGTCGTCACCGCCAACGGTGCGAAGATCAGCGGGCCCATTCCCCTTCCCACCGACAAAGAGGTCATCACCATCTTGCGCAGCCCGCACAAGTACAAAGACAGCCGCGAGCAATTTGAACTGAGAACGCACAAGCGTCTTATCGACATCTTCAACCCCAGCCAAAAGGTGGTCATGAGCCTGATGAGCATCGACATCCCCGCCGGCGTGGACATCAAGATCAAGATCTGATAGCGCGCGTATATAAATAGGAATCAATAAAAGAGAATAAATTGGAGGTGAACTTTATCAATGAATAAAGCAATCGTCGGAAAGAAATTAGGAATGAGCCAAGTCTTCACCGCAGAGGGCGTCGTAATCCCCGTGACTGTGGTGCAAGCGGGTCCCTGCCCCGTCATCCAAGTCAAGACGGTGGAGAAGGACGGCTACAATGCAATCAAAGTGGCGTACGAACCCGCCGTGGCACGCAAAGTGTCCGGTGACCAAAAAGCGTCCTACAAGGGCGTCAATCGTCCCACTCAAGGCCAATACGCCAAAGCGGGCGTCGAGCCCATGCGCTATATGCGCGAGCTTCAGGTGGACGGCGAGTACGAAGTCGGCAAGGTCATCACCTGCGACGTGTTCCAGGAGAACGACAAGGTCGACGTGGTCGGCAAGACCCGCGGTCGCGGTTACACCGGCGTCATCCAACGCTGGAACCATCATCGTTTGCCGATGAGCCACGGCGCCGGTCCCGTGCACAGAGAGGTCGGTTCTATGGCCGCCAACTCGGATCCCAGCCGCGTGTTCAAGAACAAGAAAATGGCAGGTCAATACGGTAACGAAAGAGTCACCATTCAAAACCTTACCGTCGTGCGTGTGGATGCAGCCCGCAACTTGTTGCTCATCAAGGGCGCCATCCCCGGCCCCAAGGGTGGTCTGGTCATCGTGAAGACCACGGTCAAATAGGAGGTAGCACATGATAAGCCTGAAAGTATATGACAAAACAGCAAAAGAAGTAGGCACTCTGGAAGTCAGCGAAGCGGTGTTCGGCAAAGAGTTTACCGAGAAAACCGAGTCCTTGATCCACCAAGTGGTCGTGGCGCAGTTGGCCAATCGCCGTCAAGGCACCAAGAGCGCTTTGACTCGTACCGAGGTTTCGGGCGGCGGCCGCAAGCCCTGGAGACAAAAGGGCACCGGCAACGCTCGTCAAGGCAGCATTCGCGCTCCTCAATGGACGCACGGCGGCGTGGTGTTCGCACCCAAACCCCGCGACTTCTCGCAAAAGGTCAACAAGACCATGCGCAGAGAGGCTGTCAAGAGCGCTTTGAGCATCAAAGTCGCCGACGGCGAAATCATCGTGGTGGACAGCCTGGCGCTCAACGAAGCCAAGACCAAAGAGTTCGCGGGCATTCTCAATAACTTCGGCTTGGACGGCCGCACCTTGGTCGTCATCGCCGGCGAAGACGAGAAACTTTTCCGCGCCACCAACAATATCCCCAACGTCACCTTGATTGACAGCGCACTTATCAACGTGTACGACATCATCGTCAACGGCAAGTGCCTCATCACCAAGGCCGCGATGGAAGCCATCGACCAAGCGTATGGCGAGGAGGAATAATATGAACAGTTACGACATCATCATTCGTCCCGTCCTCTCCGAAAAGAGTTTTGACGGCATCGCAAGCAAAAGATACACCTTCATCGTCGCCCCTCAAGCCAACAAGACCGAGATCAAGAAGGCGGTGGAAGAAGTGTTCGGCGTCAAAGTCGCCAAAGTGAACACGGTCAACTACCAAGGTAAGATGAAACGTCGCGGCGCCACCCAAGGCAGACGCCCCGGCTACAAGAAAGCAATCGTCACTCTGACCGAAGACAGCAAATCGATCGAGTACTTCGAGAGCTTGAACTAAGGGAGGTAGAAAATGGCTATTAAGAAATACAAACCTACGACTGCGGCTCGCCGCAATATGTCGGTAAGCGCGTTTGACGAAATCACCAAGAAGACTCCCGAGCGTAGCTTGTTGGTGAGCTTGTCCAAGTCGGGCGGCCGCAATGCTACCGGTCGCATCACCGTTCGTCACATCGGCGGCGGCAACAGACAAAAATACAGAATCATCGACTTCAAGCGCAACAAGGACAACATCCCCGCCAAGGTCGCGGGCATCGAGTACGATCCCAACCGCACCGCCAACATCGCTTTGTTGGTCTACGCGGACGGTGAAAAGCGTTACATTCTCGCCCCCGTGGGCTTGAACGTCGGCGACACCGTGGTGTCGGGCGAAGACGTGGATATCAAAGTGGGCAACTGCTTGCCTTTGCGTTCCATTCCCGTCGGTACCACCGTGCACAACATCGAACTGTACGCCGGCCGCGGCGGTCAAATCGCCCGTTCCGCAGGCATCTCGGCGCAGTTGATGGCAAAAGAAGCGAAAGGCGCAATCGTGCGTATGCCCAGCGGCGAAATGCGTTATATCCCCCTGAATTGCCGCGCTACCATCGGTATGGTCGGCAACGTGGATAGCGAAATCGTCAGCCTCGGCAAAGCCGGTCGCAAACGTCACATGGGCGTCCGTCCCACCGTCCGCGGTGTGGTTATGAACCCCTGCGATCACCCGCACGGCGGCGGCGAAGGCAAATCCCCCATCGGTATGCCCACTCCCGTCACCCCTTGGGGCAAGCCTGCTTTGGGTTATAAGACTCGTAAGAAGAAGAAGGCCAGCAACAAGATGATCATTAAGCGCATCAATTAGGAGGCAATAAGATGAGTAGATCCGTAAAGAAAGGACCTTATTGTGAAGAAAGGTTATTGAATAGAATCATAGCGATGAATGAGGGCAAGGCCGAAAAGAAAGTGGTCAAGACTTGGTCGCGCAGCAGTACGATCTTCCCCGACATGGTCGGTCACACCATCGCCGTGCACGACGGCCGCAAACACGTCCCCGTGTACGTCACCGAAGATATGGTCGGTTGCAAACTCGGCGAGTTCGCCCCCACCCGTACGTTCAAAGGTCACGCCGGCAGCAAGTCTGCCAGCGGCAAATAAGGAGGTAGCAAATGGCAACCAGAATGAGAGAAAAAGCAGAAAAGCGTAAAGCCCAACAAGCGGCGTTCAACGCTACGCATGCCAAAGCCATTGCCCGCAACGTGCGCATTTCCCCCTTCAAAGTGAGAGTCGTCCTCGACGTCATTCGCGGTATGAGTTATGCGTCGGCGGTAGCCACCCTCAAGAACACCAACAAGGCAGCCAGCCCCGTCATTCTCAAAGTGCTGGAGTCCGCGGCGGCCAACGCCGAGAACAACAACAATTTGTCCAAGAGTGATTTGGTAGTCGCCGAGTGCTATGCGGACCAAGGTCCCACCTTGAAGCGCATCCAACCCGTCAGCAAGGGTAGAGCGCATCGCATCTTGAAGCGCACCAGCACCATCACCATTATCCTGGCAGACGCCACGGCAGAGTAAGGAGGACTACTATGGGACAAAAAGTTAATCCTAACGGTTTGAGAATCGGTGTCAACAAAGATTGGGAAGCCAAATGGTACGCCGGCAAGCGCACCTTCAGCGACTATCTTGTGGAAGACAATCAAATTCGCAACTATATCAAGAACGTGTACAAGCCCGCTCCCTTGGTCAGAGAGACCATCGCGACCGAAGCGCCCGTACAAGACGGCGACAATCGCCCCCAACGCAAGGTGGACAACCGTCCCCGCATCAGCAAGATCGTCATCGAGCGCTGCGACCAATACATCAAGGTGAAAGTGTTCACCGGTCGTCCCGGCTTGCTCATCGGTAAGGAAGGCAGCGGCGTCACCGCCCTGACCAACCAAGTGAGGAAGATCTGCGCGGCCAACAAGCACAGCTACAAGAATTATCTCATCGAGTTCATCGCCGTCAAATCGGTGGACGCCGACGCCCAACTGGTGGCCGAAGAGATCGCCAACCAGCTGGAAAAACGCGTGAGCTTCCGTCGTGCGATGAAGATGTGCATGAAGCGTGCTATGCAAGCGGGTGCCAAGGGTATCAAGACCATGGTCAGCGGTCGTCTGGACGGCGCCGAGATCGCCCGTACCGAGCAATACCACGAGGGTAGCATTCCTCTTCAAACTCTGCGTGCCGACATCGACTACGGCTTTGCGGAGGCCCACACGACCTACGGTCGTATCGGCGTGAAGTGCTGGATCTACCACGGCGAAGTGTTTGCCAAGAAAGAGAAGAAAGGAGGCAATGAATAATTATGTTGATGCCTAAGAGAGTTAAGAGAAGACGTCAGGCTCGCGGTCGTATGAAAGGCGCTGCCCACAAGGGCAACAAGATCGCCTACGGCGAGTATGGCTTGGTCGCCGCCGAGTGCGGTTGGATCACCAGCAATCAAATAGAAGCGGCGCGTGTCGCTATGACCAGATTCACCAAGCGTGGCGGTCAGGTGTGGATCGATATCTTCCCCCACAAGCCCATCACCAAAAAGCCCGCCGAGACTCGTATGGGTAGCGGTAAAGGTTCGGTCGAATACTGGGTGGCCGTGGTCAAACCCGGCCGCGTGATGTTCGAAATAGCGGGCATCAGCGAGGATATCGCACGCGAAGCATTGCGCTTGGCATCGCACAAACTTCCCGTGAAGTGCAAGATCGTCAAGAAGGAAGAAATCAACGAAGAAGGCGGTGAAGAATAATGAAAGCATCCGAATACGCAAAAATGAGCACGGCCGATTTGCAGAGCGAATTGGCCAAATTGAAGGCCCAGTTGTTCAATCTCCGTTTCCAACTGGCGGCGGGCCAACTGACCAATACGGGCTTGTTGACCTCCTGCAAAAAGGACATTGCGAGAGTGAGCACCGTTATTCGCCAACGCGAGTTGAATATCGCCCAAGAGCCCACCGGCAAGAAGGCTAACTAGGAGGTAGACTATGGCTATCGAAAGAAATTTGAGAAAAACCAGAGTGGGTGTCGTAGTGAGTGACAAAATGGACAAAACCGTGGTCGTCGCCCTCGACGTGAAATACAAACATCCTCTCTACAAAAAGACCGTTAAAATCACCAAGAGATACAAAGCCCACGACGAGAACAACGAGTGCAAAGTCGGGGACACGGTTGAGATCGCCGAGACTCGCCGTCTGTCCGCAGACAAGAATTGGCGCGTTGTACGCATCCTCGAGAGAGCGAAGTAAGGAGGAGAGATATGATACAACCCCAAAGTAGATTGATTGCTGCCGACAATACCGGCGCAAAAGTATTGCAATGTATCAAAGTAATGGGCGGTTCCTTCCGCAAGTTCGGCAATATCGGCGACGTCATCGTGGCCTCCGTCAAGACCGCCACCCCCGGCGGCACGGTTAAGAAAGGCGACGTGGTCAAAGCCGTTATCGTCCGTACCACCAAAGGTATCGGCCGTCCCGACGGTTCGCACATCCGTTTCGACGACAACGCGGCCGTCATCATCGACGCGCAAAAGCAGCCCCGCGGTACCCGCATCTTTGGACCCATCGCGCGTGAATTGAGAGATAAGGATTACATCAAAATTATCTCTTTGGCACCCGAAGTGCTGTAAGGAGGATCGGTATGGAAATCAAGAAAGGCGACGCAGTAAAAATTATTGCAGGCAAAGATAAAGGTGCCACCGGTCAAGTCATCAAAGTGTATCCCGCCGAGAACCGCATCGTGGTGGAAGGCGTGAATATCGTCAGCAAGTGCGTGCGTGCCCGTCGTGCCAACGAAAGAGGCGGCATCGTCGAGCAACCCGCCGCATTCGACGCCAGCAACGCGATGGTCATCTGCCCCGAGTGCCACGAAGCCACCCGTTTGGGTCACCAAATCGTGGACGGCAAGAAAGTGCGCGTGTGCAAAGCGTGCGGCGCTTCCGTAGAAGCCACCAAGGGCAAATCCACCGCCAAGAAAGCGGCCAAGAAAGCCAAGAAAAAGGCCGACGAAGAGTAAGTGAGGTAGACTATGGCAGACAAAAAGAAAGAAGCTAAGAATCAGGCCGCTAAGGGACTTGCGGCCGAGGTAAAAGCAGGCGACAACCGCGAATACCGCTTGGTAACGCGCTACAAAGAGTACGTCGCACCCGAAATGCAAAAGAAATTCGGTTATAAGAACGTTCACCAAATCCCCCGTCTCGAGAAAATCGTGCTCAATATGGGTTTGGGCGACGTGAAGGATAACGCCAAAGCGTTCCAACAAGCCGTAGAAGAAATGACGCAGATCGCCGGTCAAAAACCCATCATCACCCGCGCTCGCAAGAGCGTCGCGAACTTCAAAGTGCGCGAGGGTATGAACGTCGGTTGCAAGGTGACCTTGCGCGGCCCCAGAATGTACGACTTCTTGGATAAGTTGATGAACGTCGTGTTGCCCCGCGTGAGAGACTTCAAGGGCGTGCCCACCAAGTCTTTCGACGGCAGAGGCAGCTACGCGATGGGCGTCAAAGAGCAATTGATCTTCCCCGAAATCACTTACGAACAAGTGGAAAAAGTGCGCGGTATGGACATCTGCATCGTCACCACCGCCAACACCGACGAGGAAGCAAAAGAGTTGTTGGCATTGATGGGTATGCCCTTTGCTCGCAACTAATGGAGGGATAAGATATGGCAAAAACGTCTTTGAAAAACAAACAAAAGAAGGCTCCGAAGTATGCGGTACGCGGCTATACGCGTTGCAAACTGTGCGGCCGTCCCCACGCCGTGTTGCGTAAGTTCGGCATCTGCAGAGTATGCTTCAGAGAATTGGCATATAAAGGACAAATCCCCGGTGTGAAGAAATCGAGTTGGTAATTAGGAGGTAGCGTATGTACGTAACGGATCCCATAGCAGATATGCTTACAAGAATCAGAAACGCCTTGACCGCCAAACACACTGTGGTGGATATTCCCCGTTCGCGCACCAAGATCGCCGTCGCGGAGATTTTGAAGAACGAAGGTTACGTCACCAATGTCGAATTGGTAGGCAAAGCAGACTATACCGGCGTCATTCGCATCACGTTGAAGTACGGCCCCAAGGGCGAGAAAGTCATCAACGGTCTGAAGCGCGTGAGCCGTCCCGGTTTGAGAGTGTACGCCGGCGCCGACGAACTGCCCAAAGTGTTGGGCGGCTTGGGCGTGGCCATCATCAGCACCAACAAGGGCATCATGACCGACAAGGCGGCGCGTAGCGCCAACTTGGGCGGCGAAGTGATGGCTTACGTTTGGTAAGGAGGTGCCCCATGAGTAGAATAGGAAGATTACCTATCGTCATTCCCGCAGGCGTCACCGTCACCTTGGGCGACAACAACACCGTCACCGTCAAAGGCAGCCTCGGCACGTTGACCCGTAGCTTCGCGCCCACCATGGGCATCGAAGTGAAGGACAATCACGTGTACGTCACCCGTCAGGACGACCAAAAGAAGAACAAGGCTTTGCACGGCCTCACCCGCGTGCTCATCAACAATATGGTGGTGGGCGTCAGCAAGGGCTACGAGAAAGTGCTGGTCGTCAACGGCGTCGGCTACAAAGTCACCGCCACGGGCGCCAACCAACTGACCTTCAACGTGGGTTATTCTCACCCCGTGGTCGTCACCGCTCCCCAAGGTATCACCTTGACCTGCAACGGTGCCGAAGTGTCGGTGAAAGGCATTGACAAAGAGTTGGTCGGTCAAACGGCCGCCAACATCAAACGCATCCGTATTCCCGATCCCTATCATCTCTACGGCATTCGCTACAAAGATGAAGTGTTGGTGAAGAAGGAAGGCAAGACTGCCGGTAAATAAGGAGAGTAGGATATGATAAGTAAAATTGATAAGAATGCCGAGCGTGTAAAGAGGCATAAGAGAATCCGCAACAGAATCTTCGGCACCCCCGAAAGACCTCGTCTTTGCGTGTTCCGTTCGGACAAGCATATCTATGCGCAAATCATCGACGACGTCGCCGGCAAGACTTTGGCCGCCGCTTCTACCGTCGAGAAGGAAATCGCCGCTCAAATTACCGAGATGGACAAATCCGCCGCCGCCAAGTACGTTGGAAAGGTGTTGGCCGAGAAGGCCAAGGCCGCGGGCATCGAGGAAGTCGTCTTTGACCGTGGCGGTTATCTCTACACCGGTCGTGTCGCCGCTTTGGCGGACGGCGCAAGAGAAGGCGGTTTGAATTTCTAAGGAGGGCGCTATGGCAAGACAAGAAAGATTTGCAAAACACGAGCAAAAAGACGAATTCGATAAAGTAACCATTTCGATGAACCGCGTTACCAAGGTTGTCAAGGGTGGTAAAAATACCCGTCAAGCCGCGTTGGTGTGCGTGGGTGACCACGCCGGCAAAGTCGGTTTGGGCATGGGCAAGGCCGCCGAGGCCGTGGACGCCATCAACAAGGCCGAAACCGCCGCCAAGCGCAACGTGTTCATCATCCCCATCGTTGGCACCACCATTCCTCACGAGATCGTCGGCGAATACGGCTGCGGCAAAGTGTTGCTGATGCCCGCCGAGGAAGGTACCGGCGTCATCGCCGGCGGCCCCGTGCGTGCGGTATTGGAGATGTCCGGCATCAAGGACATCCGCGCCAAATCCCTGGGCAGCAACAACCCCATCAACTGCGCCCGCGCCACCATCGCCGGCTTGCAAGCATTGCGCACGGCCGAGCAAATCGCGGCGCTTCGCGGTTTGAGCGTAGAAGAAGTTTCTTCGTTGACCTTGGTCGACAAGAAATAAGGAGGGTACTTATGGCTAAATTGAAGATTACGTTAGTCAAGAGCACCATCGGTGCATTGGAAAAACAAAAAGCCACCGTCAAGGCGATGGGTTTCCACAAAACGGGTAGTTCCGTCGTGATGGAAGACAACGCCTGCACGCGCGGCATGATCAAAGTGGTTTCCCACCTCGTCAAGGTGGAAGACGCAGAGTAAGGAGGTAGACTATGAAATTGAATGAAATGTCTCCCGCCCCCGGCGCAAAGAAGAGCGTAAAAAGATTGGGTAGAGGTATCGGTTCCGGTACCGGCAAAACCGCCGGCAAAGGCCACAAGGGTCAATGGGCCCGTAGCGGCGGCGGCGTGCGCCCCGGGTTCGAAGGCGGCCAAATGCCTTTGACTCGTCGCATCCCCAAGCGCGGCTTCACCAACAATTTCAAAAAAGAGTATACGACCGTTAATATCGGTGTTTTGAACGACCTGTTCGCGGCCGGCGAAGTGGTGAACGCAGAGAGCATCGTCGAGAAAGGTCTGGTCAGCAAGATCGCGCCCTACGGCCTCAAGGTGTTGGGCGGCGGCGAATTGACCAAGGCTTTGACCGTACAAGCCAAATGCTTTACCGAAAGCGCCAAGCAAGCCATAGAAGCGGTCGGCGGCAAAGCGGAAGAGGTGTAATAGTATGTTCAAAACTTTGGTCAATGCCTTCGCAGAGAAGGGTATAAGGAAAAAATTATTAATCACGCTTCTTATCCTGTTGATTTACAGAATAGGTTGCTTTATCCCTGTGCCGGGCATTAATCCGAGTGCTTTTGGTAGCCTAACCGGCGGTAACGAGTTCTTCGGCGTTTTGTCCTCTATCACGGGTGGCAGTTTGGCCAACGGTACGTGGTTCGCCTTAGGTATATTGCCGTATATCAACGCGTCCATTATCATGCAACTTCTCACCCTCATCATTCCCGCTTTGGAGAGAATGAGCAAAGAGGGCGAAGAAGGTCGCCGCAAGATGACGCAGATCACCCGCTATATGGCCGTATTGCTCGCCGTCGTGCAAGGCGTCGGTATTACGATCATGTGGCACAACAAATTCGGTTATATCCAACCGATGTTCGCCCTGGAAGGGCTCAACACCACTACGGGTTTGGCCTTCTCCATGATGTTCGTCATCTTCAGTTTGGTGGCAGGTAGTTGCGTGGTCATGTGGCTGTGCGACCTCATCACCGAGTTCGGCGTGGGCAACGGCGCGTCCCTCATCATCTTCGTCGGTATCTTGTCCGGCTTCATCAGCGGCTTCATCGACGAAATGAAAGTGGTCACGGGCGACGTAGCGCAAATCTGGCGCGTCATTCTGTACCTCATCGTCGTGGTGATTGTGTTCGTGTTCATCATCTTCATAGATATGAGCCAACGCAACATTCCCGTGCAGTACGCCAAGCAGGTCAAGGGCAACAAGATGTACGGCGGCCAGAGCACCCAGATCCCCATCAAGGTCAACTCGTCCGGCGTCATGCCCATCATCTTCGCCTCGTCCTTCTTGATGTTCCCCCAACTCATCGCCAGCTTCTGGCCCGATAGTGCATTCTATGGTTGGTGGTCGCGTTATTTGGGCGTCGGCACCTGGGCGTACAGCATTTTGTTGGCATTGTTGATTTTGTTCTTCAGCTACTTCTATGCGAAGATCCAATTCAACCCCGAGGATATCTCCAAGAGCATCCAACAAAACGGCGGCTTCATTCCCGGCATTCGTCCCGGCAGACCTACGGCGGAGTACCTCAACCGTATCAACAATCGTATCACGTTGTTCGGCGCCATCTTCCTGGCCGTTATCGCCCTTATCCCCGGTTTGGTGTTCCGTGCCATCCTCACTTCGGGCAGCGCCAGCAATTCGGGCTTGGTCAACGCCTTCTCGGCGACCGGTATGCTGATCGTCGTGAGCGTCGCTTTGGAGTTCAACACCCAACTCGAGAACGAGTTGATGATGAAGCACTACAGAGGTTTCTTGAAATAGTATGAAGTTGATTTTCTTGGGCGCCCCCGGCGCAGGCAAAGGAACGCACGCAACGCGCGTCAAACAGGAATACAACCTTCCTCATATCAGCACGGGAGATATCTTCCGTGCTAATATCAAGGGAGGCACCCCCTTGGGATTGTTGGCCAAGAGCTACATCGATCGCGGCGCTTTGGTGCCCGACAGCGTGGTCATCGACATCGTCAAGGATCGCTTGGCCCAAGAGGATTGCAAAAACGGCTACATTTTGGACGGGTTCCCCCGCACGGTAGCGCAGGCGGACGCCTTGTCCGCGTTCGCCGACATCGACGCCGTTATCAATTTGATATTGGACGGCGAGGTGATCGTCGAGCGCGTGGCGGGCAGACGTATGTGCGTATGCGGCGAGACCTACAACGTAGCGACGTTGGGCGGCAAGACCACTTGCGCCAAGTGCGGCAAGCCTCTCTACCAACGCGAAGACGACAATCCCGACACCATTCGCAACCGCTTGGCCGTGTACGAAAAGGAGACCAGCCCCTTGCTCGACTACTATCGGGCGAAAGGGTTGCTCAAAGACGTGGACAGCAACGGCCTGACCGTCGAAGAAGTATACGCCAAGATCAAAGCCGTGTTGGACAACCTATGATAAGCGTCAAAACGGATAGCGAAATCGCCAAAATGCGCGTGGCCAACGGCATCGTGCGCGACGTGCTCAAACTGTTGGAAGAGCACGTGAAAGAGGGCGTTTCCACCGCCTATCTCGACAAGATAGCGCGCGAATATATCGAGAAGCAGGGCGCCACGCCTTCCTTCCTCGGGTACAACGGCTTCCCCGCAAGCATCTGCGCTTCGGTGGACGACGTGGTGGTGCACGGTATTCCTTCCAAACATATCGTTCTCAAGGAAGGGCAGATCGTGGGCTTGGACGTGGGCGCTTGCATTCACGGCTTTCACGGGGACGCGGCCCGCACCTTCGCGGTAGGGCGCATCTCTCCCGAGAAGCAACGCCTGATGGACGTCACCAAAGAGTGCTTCTTCAAGGGCGTATCGGTCATGAAGGACGGCGTGCGGCTGGGAGACCTGTCCAACGCCATTCAAGAGCACGCGGAGTCCAACGGCTATTCCGTCGTGCGGGAGTTGGTCGGTCACGGCATCGGCCGCGCCATGCACGAGGATCCGTCGGTACCCAACTACGGCCCCGCGGGACACGGCGTAAGAATGCACGCCAACATGACCATCGCCGTCGAGCCCATGATCAACATGGGCGGCAAGGAAGTCTACACGGCCCGCGACGGTTGGACGGTACGCACCGTGGACGGCAAGCCGTCCGCGCATTACGAAAATACCATTCTCATCACCCAAGAGGGCGTCGAGATATTGACACTGTAGGAGGGCGTATGAAGGTAGGTAGCGTGGTGTATTCCAAGCAAGGTCGCGATAAAGACCGCGCGTACGTCGTGTGCGCCTTATCCGACAAAGAAGGCTACGTTTGGGTGGTAGACGGCGAGGTTCGCACCTTGGCCAAACCCAAAAACAAGAATACCAAGCATCTGCGGTATCGGGGCGAGGATCTGGAGGCGTTGGCCGCCAAGTTCGCCGAGGGCAAGCAGGTATTCGACAGTGAAATCAAGAGCGCCTTGCGCGCTTATGCAAAGTAGGAGGAACGGAATGTCCAAAGAAGATGTCATCGAGATGAGCGGAAGAGTAATCGAAGTCATGGCGTACCAAAACTACAAAGTGGAATTGGAACCCAGTCATCGCGTCATCGTGGCTTACCCCTCGGGTAAGATGAGGACCAAAAGCATCAAAATAATCGAAGGCGACACCGTGCGCGTCGAGTTGAGTCCGTACGATTTGACCAAAGGTCGTATCGTGTGGCGTGACAAAAACTAATGGAGGAATAGGAAATGAAAGTCAGACCGTCTGTGAAACCCATGTGTGGTAATTGCAAAATCATTCGTCGTCACGGCGTCGTGATGGTGATTTGCAGCAAAAATAAAAATCATAAACAAAAGCAGGGCTGATTTGGTTGTCAAAAACCAAATAGTGTGCTACAATATTGTTTGCGACTTTTGTAATTTATCCGTGTAGGAGCGGCTGGACAGTTGTTTTCCACCGACTGTCCTCCTATGTTGGGTTAATTATCGAAGATAAATTCAACAAAATTTTACAAGGAGAAATGGAGGTAATTTAATGGCTCGTATATCCGGTGTTGACTTGCCGAGAGAGAAAAGAGTAGAGATTGGTTTAACCTACATCTACGGCATTGGCTTAGCAACTTCAAAGAAGATATTACAAGAAACCGGGATTGATCCCGACATTCGGGTGAAAGACCTGACCGAAGCGCACGTGTCCGCCATTCGTGAGTACATCGAGAACCCCGACAACCACATCGTGGTCGAGGGCGACCTGAAGCGTCAAATCGATATGGACATCAAGCGTTTGAGAGAAATCGGCTGCTATCGTGGCTTGCGTCACCGCAAAGGTTTGCCCGTTCGCGGACAAAGCAGCAAGCGTAATGCGCGTACCCGCAAAGGTCCGCGTCGTATCGTGAGTCGTTCCAAGAAATAGGAGGTAGCGTATGGCAGCAAAGAAGAAAGTCGTTACGAAACGCAAAGATAAAATTCGTGTAGAGAAAGGACAATGTCACATTCAATGTTCCTTCAACAACACCATAGTCACCTTTACCGATATGCAAGGTAATACCATCAGTTGGTGCTCTGCCGGCAAGCTCGAATACAAAGGCAGCAAGAAGAGCACGCCCTACGTCGCGCAACAAGTGGCGGAGACCGCCGCCGACGTGGCCAAGGATTGTGGTATGAAATACGTAGAGGTTTACGTCAAGGGCCCCGGCCAAGGCCGTGAGAGCGCGATCCGCGCGTTGGGCAACAAGGACATGATCGTCACTTTGATCAAGGACGTCTCTCCCATCCCCCACAACGGTTGCCGTCCCCCCAAGCGTAGAAGACTGTAGTTTAAGGAGGTAAATGTATGGCGAAATATACAGGTCCCAGTTGCCGCCTTTGCCGTCGCGAAGGTGCCAAACTGTTTTTGAAAGGCGACAGATGTTACAACAAAGCCCAAGACGGCACGACCAAGGCGTTGTGCCCCTTCGACAAAGGCGAGAAGGTCACCCCTCCGGGTCCCCAACGCAACGGCAGAAGGAAAGTCAGCGGATACCAACAACAATTGCGTGAGAAGCAAAAGGTCAAACGTATCTACGGCATCTTGGAAAAACAATTCTATATGTACTACGAAAAGGCCGAAAAGATGAAGGGCGTCACGGGCGAAAACATGCTCATCCTCATCGAGCGCCGCTTGGACAACGTCGTATACCGCATGGGTATCGCCGTCAGCCGCGCGCAGGCCAGACAACTTGTTTGCCACGGTCACATCACCGTCAACGGCAGCAAGGTGGATATTCCTTCCTATCTCGTGAAGGCCGGCGACGAAATCGCCGTCAAAGCCGAGAAAGCCGACAACACTTTCTTTACGGCCCTCAAAGACGCACCCATCAACGTGGACGTGCAACCCAAGTGGGTCACGTTCGACAGAGCGACTTTGAAAGGTGAAGTAGTGGCGTTGCCCACAAGAGAGGATATAGATTCGAGCATCAAGGAGCATATGATCGTCGAGCTGTACTCCAAGTAATCAGAACTAGGAGGTAGGATATGATAGAAATTAAAAAACCCCAAATCGATACCGAAGAAAGCAAAGACGGAAGTCGTGGCAAGTTTACGGTAGAGCCCCTCGAGAGAGGTTTGGGCACCACGTTGGGTAATGCATTGCGTCGTATCTTGTTGGGGGCTATGCCCGGCACCGCCGCAGTCGGCATCAAGATCGACGGCGTGCAACACGAGTTCTCCACCATTCCCAACGTCGTCGAGGATGTCGTTGAAATCATTCTCAACATCAAGAAGATCGCGTTCAAGGCGCTGTCTCCCATCGACAACGAGAACAAACCCGTCGTTCGCTTGCAAAAGTTCACGGCAGGTCCCGTGTACGCGAGAGATATCGAATGCGGGCTCGAATTGGAGATCCTCAATCCCGATCAATACATCTGTTCTATCGACGAGGGCGGTTCCGTCAACATGGAATTGACCATCGGTTCGGGCAGAGGTTACGTGACGGCCGACAAGAACAAAGATCCCCGTCAACCCATCGGCTACATTCCCATCGACAGCATCTACACCCCCGTGGTGGCCACCAACTACACGGTGGAAGACACCCGTATCGGTCAGAGCCTCGACTACGACAAGTTGGTCGTGGAATTGACCACCGACGGCACCACCTCGGCCCGTGAGGTCATCAGCCTCGCCGCCAAGATCCTGGAAGACCACGCCAAGTTGTTCGTGGATCTGTCCAGCGATATGGACAAGGTGAGCGTGCTGGTCAACCAAGAGGAAGACACCCAGCAACGCGTGTTGGAAATGACCATCGAGGATTTGGATTTGTCCGTGCGTAGCTACAACTGCTTGAAACGCGCAGGCATTCATACGGTAGAGGATTTGACGAAGAAATCGTCTGACGAAATGCTCAAGGTGCGCAACCTCGGCAAGAAGTCTTTGGACGAAGTTATCAAGAAATTGGAGGACCTCGGTCTGAGTTTGAAAAACAACGACGAGTAAGGAGGCACTAAGAATGGCAAGAAAATTAGGTAAACCTACAGATCAAAGAATGGCTATGCTCAAAGGTCAGGTCACCGACCTTCTGTGGTATGGCAAAATCGAAACGACCGCCCCCCGCGGCAAGGACGTTCAGCGCATGGCCGAAAAGTTGTTGACCTTGGCGATCAACACCTATCGTGACACCGTGGAAGTCACCAAGACCGTCAAGAATGCCAAAGGCGAGTTGGTCGAGCAGAAGTTCGTCAACGACGGCGTCAAGAAATTGGCCGCCCGCCGCAAATTGATGGCGGAACTCTACGACGTGCAAGAGCGCAAAGAGTACGACGAGTCCAAGACCGCCTACAAGGCGCGTATCCGCGACATCAAGCACCCCTTGATCGAAAAGATCTTCAACGTGTACGCCAAGAAATACGACGCACGCAACCAAGAGAGCGGTCAAGCCGGCGGTTATACCCGCATCCTTCGTTTGGGCAACCGTCGCGGCGACGACGCGGAAGTCGTCATCGTCGAATTGGTCTAATCGACCGTAAGACAACCAAAAGGCGTTGGGAATGCCCTTCCCGACGCCTTTTTTCGTGTCCGAACGCTGCGTCGATTCGATATCGCACGGGCGGCATGGCGGCGCTACAGCGGTTTCCTTTCCCAAAGGGAAATTGTAAAATGCGTATTGACAAACGGGCCGAAATGGCGTACAATGAAAATGGCACGGTATCGTGCAATCTTTAAGGAGGATAGTTTATGAAGAAAATACTCATAACCATTATTGCCGTGTTGCTGGTAGTCGTAATGAGCGTTACGTTGTTTGCCTGTAAAGACAAGAACAATCAAAACAACAATCAGCAGACCACCGACGACGACAACACGGGTAAAAAGCCCACGAACGGCGACAAAACGCCCGCTACGACCGGCAAGGCATTGACGGTAGAGGAGTTGGGCGACAGAGAGGCGGACGTCAACCTGTTGCTCATCTATGCCGACCAATACCTGACCAACGAGGCCATCGAGTCGGCGGACAATACCACCGGTCTCCAAGCGGCTTTGCAGGCACAGGCCGACCGCATGAAGGGCGACATCAAAAAGGTTACCGCCAAATTGGAAGCCGACGGTGCCTATAGCCTGACCTTCACTTTCAACAACAAGGACACCTACAGCTATCATGCCGAGGGTGAATTGGTGGCGCGCGCCGCCGAGCCCGGCGTCTATGCCGGCTACGAAATGGGTACGGGCACGGCCGCTTTCGAGTCTTCGTTGGCCGAAGTGTACAACGCATTCTTGCGTACCGTGAAGAAGGCCCTCGAGGAAGGCGAAGCGTTCGGCAACGACTATAAAGAGTCCGCTATCAATGGCGAGAAGACTCGTACCGGTTATACCTTCGGCGGTAGCGTAGAGGGTGCTTTCACCTTCAACTACGGCGTTGGTGAAAACCAAATCGGCCCCATGAGCTACGGTCTCAAAGTGTACGGCACGTTGGGCTATTTGGCCGAGGATACCGAGGTGGCCATCGAGGTCATCGACGAGTTGGCCGATGATATCTTGGTGGGCTTGTACTACAAAGACGCCACCTTGTTCCTGAGCCTCAACTTCGGTGAGTATGAGCAGAAAGTGTACCTCGACAACGCCGATATCAACGCCATCGTGGGCGCCATCCTCGGCGACGTCTTCGCCGACGAGTGCGAGCATGCCTACGAGGACGGCTACTGCACCAAGTGCGGCAAGGTCCAACCCGAAGAGGCCGAGGGCGAGCCCTTCTATATGCACGCGCCCAATTATACCAAGATTTCGGCGGCGTTGACCGATTTGACCAACGGCAACTCCATGGTCGGTACGATCGTCAGGATCGTCGATCCTTTGTTGACCAGCCGTTCCACCGCCATCACGGGCGGCACCCGCTATCAATATCAAATCGACCTGGACGCCTTGTTCAAGAACTTGTTGGGTAACCCCGTGATCGGCCCCATCTTTGCCGGCGCGGCCAACCCCATCATCGAGTCCATCTTCCCCAACCTCGACTTGGATAGCTTCCAAGGCATCGGCGGTGCGTTGACGTTGAGCTTCGACGTGATGGGCACCAAAAACGCCACCTTGGGCGGCGTGCAAGTCGCCTACAACGTAGCGCAAAAGGACTTCCGCTGGAACAAGAACGACGACGAGAAGAAGTTGTACGGTCCCGTCAACGCGGCCATCACCATTAGCGACTTTGCCATCGACAACGAGATCGGCGTGGAAGCCGCCAAGGTCAACAAGAGCAAGTACACTTACTTCAGCCCGATGAACGGCGAGATCACGGCGGATATCACCTATACGGATAAGGTTGACGCCGAGTCCGAACTCAACGGCGACTACAAGTTGATCGCTCGTGCCGAGTTCAATCCCTTCACCCTGTTCGCCGGTGACGAAACCCGCGACGGTGCGGCCGAGATCATCCTCAACAAAGCGAACGGTGACGCTTTCGCTCACGTGTATATCCACGACTTCACCTGCGTGGAGGGCGCGTGGGACAGCACCGTGACCGTCTATTACGACGGCACCTACTACGAGACCAAAGCCAGCCAGTCCGACTTCTTCCGGAAGACCTTTGCGGAGTTCATTCTGCCTTTGGTTGCGCGTGACACCGACAGCAATCTGGCTCCCATCAGCGACTATGTGTGGGAACTCATCGATCAATTCCACAAGGATTACACCGCTGACGACCTCGCCGCGGACGTTGCTGCCGCTAAGGAGGAAATCAATAAACTCGCGGTGACTAAGCACGCTTACAACGTCACCAAAGACGACAAGGGCAACGAGGTCAAAGAAGACCTGGGCGTGATGTCTTCCAGCACGTGGTTGGACGCCATTAAGGCCAACGCCATCGCCGACATCGACGCCGCCGTCGCCGAGGTTGCGGATACCGACGAGGCCCGCAAAGCCGCCAAGAAAGAAGTTGACAAGATCGTCAAAGAAGCCAAGAGCGACTACAACGCGCAACTCAAGTTGGAAGGCAAGAACGACTCTCTCTTCGAGGGCTTCAACCTCATCGCGTTGGTCAGCAACGCCAAAGATCTGCTCGGTCTGTTCGTTACCGACGGTCAACCCACCGACGCCAAAGTGTTCGATTACAAACTCGACCTGAACGATCTGCAACTCCACGCCGACCTCGACTACAAGGTCTACAACAAGGTCATCAAGGTGTTGCAAGCGGCCATTCCCAAACTCGAAGAGTTTGATAGTGACGCCGCCACCGTCAAGGTGGAGATGAACACCAAGGGCTACGAAGGCAAACTGTGGGTCAACGTCGAATATAAGGGTTACGTCGTAGACGTCACCATCGACATCAAGGATTGCATCGAGACCGTCGAAAGCGAGGAGGGATTCTCCTGGAAGTTGGCGTCCACTTGCGATATGTCCGCCGACATCGCCATCACCACGCCCGAGACCAAGTACTTCTACGCCGTGACCGCTGCGTTTGAGAATTGGGATAAAGACGGCGGCAAGATCACCGTCATCTTCAAAGAGAGCGACGGCGAGAGAGTCACCGCGGCCAACGACGAATTCGTCAAGATGGTCATTACGCAAGACTGGAACAGAGAGGAGTACGTCGGCTTCGACGTCGAATTGACCTTGCGTTCGCGCAATCCCGAGACCGGCGCCCTTAACGAAGCGCACGTCTACAACATCTCCGGCAAGCACGAAGAGGGTATGTACGTCCTCGACATCGACGAGTGCGGCATCACCTTGGGCATCGGCAACTTCGCGGGCGGCATCGACAAGCGCAACACCTTGTCCTTCGGTATCCCCGCGCCCTGGTGCAACTTCTCCTTCCGCTTCGGCGGCGCGATGAGCGACGCGCAATTCGACGTCACCAACCTCAAGATCGCCAAGTGGGGCACCGATGACGTGGAGATCGAGGGCATCGACACCACGGGTAAAGAGGTCGTCCGCAATACGGTCGACGTCAAAGCCATGGACAACGCTTTGTACGACGTGGTGGTTGACCTCTGCGAGGGCTTCTTCTACGACCTCAAGTAAGCAAACGACAACGAGCGATCGAGCGCATTGCTTGGTCGCCAACACAACGAAAAGCGAGGGCATTCGGATCTTCCGAACGCCCTCATTCTTTTTTACGCGCCGCGTTGCCAAGCGCGGCGATTGCCGCGGATAGCGTATCGCGCCGCGTTGCGGCATAATACGGGGGAGGTCGGCGTTTGCCAAACCTCCCCCGGTTGATTATTTGCCGCAGCCGCAGTTGTGGCCGAACATTTTGGGCCCGTTGTTGCATCCGCCGCAGCACTCCAAAATGAGCAGCAGGGGCAGAATGTCGCAGAGATTGTTGCCGCAGCAACAAACGAGCAAAATGATCCACAGATAGTTGTCGCCGAAATTCATCATAATATGTACCTCCCAATACTTATGTACGACGGGTTTTCCCCGTTTCTACTACAGCCTATGCCGAGGACTTGTCGGTGGTGACAATAATCCAACGTCGCGGGGAGAAATATCGCTAACGCAAGGAGAAATCCGCTCGCGGTTCGAGCGGATTTCACCCAAGGCTATGCCTTGGATTTCTCCCAACGAAGTTGGATTTCATCCCAAAGTGTCGCCTTGGATTTCTCCTTCCAACGTATATATCGCGTTTGCTTGACAAACGGACGGGGCCTGGTCTATTATGGTTGTATCATAGATACAAGAGGATTGATTATGTCGAAAAAATGTTTGACTATGGACAAATTGGTATCGCATTGCAAGACCGTCGGCTTCGTATATCCCGGCTCGGATATTTACGGCGGTTTGGCCAACACCTGGGACTACGGCCCTTTGGGCGTGGAGCTCAAAAACAACGTCAAGCGCTCCTGGTGGAAGCGTTTTGTGCAGGAGAGCGCCAACAGTTACGGCGTGGACGCCGCCATCCTGATGAACAGCAGGGTGTGGGACGCTTCGGGGCACACGGCTTCCTTCTCGGATCCCAAGATGGACTGCAAGGAGTGCAAAACGCGCTATAGAGCGGACAACCTCATCGAGGAGCACAGCAAGGGCGCGGTCAATCCCGACCTCATGACCAACGAGGAGATGGAGGCCTATATCGAGGAGCATCACATCAACTGCCCCCGTTGCGGCAAGCACAACTGGACGCCCATTCGCCAATTCAATATGATGTTTTCCACTTCCCGCGGCGTGACCGACGAGGGCCAGGACCTCATCTATTTGCGTCCCGAGACCGCGCAGGGCGAGTTCGTCAACTTCCTCAACGTACAGCGCACCACCCGCGCCAAAGTGCCTTTCGGCATCGCGCAGATCGGCAAGTCTTTCCGCAACGAGATCACTCCCGGCAACTTCATCTTCCGCACCATCGAATTCGAGCAGATGGAGCATCAATGGTTCTGCCACGCCGCCGACAGCGAGAAGTACTACAACGAGTACAAGCAAAAGGCGTGGGACTATTTGGTCGATCTCGGCTTCGACCCCGCCGAGCTTCGTTTCAAAGACCACGACAAGCTGGCGCACTATGCGGCGGCCGCTTGCGACATTCAATATCTCTTCCCCATCGGTTGGAGCGAGTTGAACGGCGTACACAACCGCACGGACTACGACCTCTCCCGCCACCAGGAGTACAGCGGCAAGAGTATGCAATACCTCGATCCTGCCACGGGCGAGCGCTTTATCCCCAGCGTAGTGGAGTACAGTATCGGTTGCGACCGTTTGCTGTTGGCCGCGCTTTGCGCCGCCTACGACGAGGAGCAGTTGGAGGGCGGCGATACCCGCGTCGTCATGCACTTCCATCCCTACCTCGCGCCCTACAAAGTGGCCGTGCTGCCCTTGCAGAAGAATTTGGGCGACAAAGCGCGCGAGGTGTACAATATGCTCACCAAGCACTTTATGTGCACCTACGACGAGGCGGGCTCCATCGGCAAGCGCTATCGTCGTCAGGACCAAATCGGCACGCCCATGTGCGTCACGATAGATTTCGACACCTTGGAACAAGACACCGTCACCGTGCGTGACCGCGACACTATGGAACAAATTCGTTTGCCTATCGGCGAATTGACGGCCTATGTCGCCGGCAAGGTGGAGTTCAACTGAGATGAGTGCCAAGGTCTGTGTGTTAGCAAGCGGTAGCAAAGGGAATTGCACCTACGTTTCGGACGGTGTTACCCACATCCTTATCGACGCGGGGCTTTCTTGTCGTCGTACCGAGCAGGCGTTGTCCGCCCTCGGCGTCGGCCTTGCCGACATCAACGCCATACTGATCACGCACGAACACATCGACCACACGTATGGCTTGGTCGCCATCGAGCGCAAATTTCATACGCCCGTATTGGCCAATCGTCCCACCGCGTACAGCGTGGACATCAAGCTCACCACCGGCATTTCGCATTTTTGCAAGGACCACTTCGACACGGGCTTTCAATGCGGCACCATCGGCGTGACGCCGTTCCGCATTATGCACGACGCCGTGTGCCCCGTGGGGTACGCCCTCACGGTGGGCGGCCATCGCGTCGCCTACGTCACCGACTTGGGCGAAGTGACCGACGGCGTAAGGCAAAACGTGTTGGGCAGCGAGTTGGTCATATTGGAGTCCAATCACGACCTCGAAATGCTGGCCACCGGCTCCTATCCCCCCGACTTGCAAGCGCGCATTCGCGGCAAGAACGGGCATCTCAGCAACGACCAAAGCGCCGAGTTCGTCAAAGAATTGGTCGCGTCGGGCGTCAAATACGTCGTTTTGGCGCATTTGAGCGAGGAGAACAACACGCCCTCGTTGGCGCTCAAAACCTCGCAGTCCGCGTTCGGCACCACGGGCGCCGCGGGCGTCAAGTGGATCGTCGCTTCGCAATCGGCTCCCACCGAGGTCATCGAGTTATGAAACCCATCACCGGACAATCCTTCCGTCCCGTTACGGCGGGCATTGTCTTTTGCGTGGTGGTGGGCGCGGTTTTATTGCTATCCGTCGTATTCAGCGCGGCTTTACCTAAGGACGTTATGCAATGGTGTTATGCCTTCGTGGCGCCCTTTTTGTATATCGTGGCCGTGTTCGTGGGCGGTCGTGCGGACGGCACGGACGTGCCCGCGGCCATGGGACTCAAGCGTGCGCCCAAGCCGTGGCAGGCCTTGCTGACGGTGGCGTTGGCCTTCGTCTGCGTCCTGGCGTTTTTGCCCTTGGCCGAGGGGGTGCAATGGGTGTTTGCCCGTATGGGCTACCACGCCACGCCCGACTACGCCGACTATTCTTCCTCGTGGGATCGCATGGTCTTGGGGTTGTTCGGCTTGGCGCTACTGCCTGCCTTGGGAGAGGAAATGCTGTGTCGCGGTATGATGTTCGGCGCCATGAAAGAGAAGGGCACTTTCTACGCCGTGTTCATGTCCGCCTTGCTGTTCGCCTTGTGGCACGGTAGCCCCATTCAGTTGGTGCACCAGTTTTTGATAGGCGTGGTGATGGCCGTTCTCGTGCATTTTACGCGCACGGTCTGGACCTCGGTCATTTTCCATTTTTGCAACAACGCCATCGTCATTTTGCACGAATTTGCGTATATTCAAGGGGGTTGGACGTATACGATACCTTGGTGGGTCTATCTTATCATGGCCGCGGTGGGCATTCCCGCCGTGTGCCTATTGCTGTGGCTCTTCGTCCGTCGGACGGTCAAGAGTGTCGAGCGAGAGAGAGGCGCGTTGTCTTTCTCGGACGAGCACCCCACCGCGAGCGAGCGCGTTCGTCGCGCGTTCGACGTATACGGGGAATATACGACCTATGTCAAAGGGCAGAATATGATAGCCGTCTACGCCGCGTTCGGCGTGGTGGCGATCTTGTGGATTATCGGTACGGTATCGGGGTGGATTGCGTCATGACAAGCGTCAGAGGAAAATTGCTCATCGTCTATTTTTGCAGTATGCTGGCTTTGTCCATACTGAATATTTGCGTGTCCGCCATTCCGTTGCGCCTTTCGGACAACGATACCGAGTTGCTGTTCACGCTCGTCAGCCAAATG
This sequence comes from Clostridia bacterium, assembly GCA_017394805.1. NCBI lineage: Bacteria > Bacillati > Bacillota > Clostridia > Clostridia bacterium. Next base: position 55,590 of record JAFPXC010000007.1, read on the forward strand.
GTCTGTATGGGCGTCATTCCCGTGGCGGGCACGTTGCTGGTCAAGCGCCGCAACGAGGGCGAGACCGCGTTCGCCTACGGCGAGCGCCTTTTGCGTAATTGGCGCTATCACTTGCCCACTTCGCCCAAGGCGTGGCTGGTCGTGTTGCCTTTGGCGCTGTCGTTCTACTTCACCACCCAACTGTTGGCGCGGTTCAACGCCTTGGCGTTGACCTTGGCGCAGTACACCTTCCCCGTGGGCGGCGTCACCGTCTACGGCGGCATGGGCGATCTGGTCAAGTGGATCGCGTTGGGCGCATTGTTACCCGCCGTATTCGAGGAATTGACGCACAGAGGGTTGCTCATCGACGCGTTCCAAGACAGGGGCAACGAGATAGAAACGGTCGTGCTGTCGGGGCTGTTGTTCGGCGCCATGCACACCAATATCCTGCAATTTTTCTACGCGTTCGTGGGCGGTATGGTATTCGCATTCCTCGCTATCAAGACCAACAGTATCTATCCCGCCATGCTCTTGCATTTCTGCAACAACGCCTTTTCGCATATAGAGGCCTACGCCGACCAGCACCCCACGGGCGCGTTTCGTTGGATAGCCGTCGTCAACGATTTCTTCACGAGCAATACCTACGCCATACTGTTGGCCGCTTTGTTGTTGGTGGCCAATCTCGTGCTGTCGATATGGCTGTTGTCCGCCTTGCAAAAGGTGGCGGGCAAGCCCGAGGGCTTGCGCGAAAAGTGGTTGTTCCGCACCAAAAAGAGCACGCAGTTCGCCCTTAGTCTGGACGCCTACCGCCCCTACGGCAAGGCGACCTTGGCCGACAACCTGTTTTTGGTGGTCACCTTGGTCATGACCTTGTCCATGACCGCGTTCACCTACGTGTGGGGGGTGCTCAGATGAACGTCTACGTCGTTTGCGTGGGCAAACTCAAAGAGCCATACCTGCGGGACGCCGTCGCCGAGTACGCCAAGCGCCTCGGCCGCTTCTGCCGATTGGAAGTGGTGGAGTTGGCCGAAAGCAAGAATACGTCTACGGCCCCCAAAGACGTAGAACGCGCCGTAGAGGAGGAGGGCGAGCGCATTTTGGCCGCGCTCAAAGGCACCGTGATCGCGTTGGACTTGGAGGGCAAAGAAGTGACCAGCGAGGAGTTGGCCCGCATCGTCAAAACGTCCGTGGACAAAGGGGAGTCGCTCACCTTCGTCATAGGCGGTTCGGACGGCTTGTCCGAGGCTGTCAAACGGCGCGCCGACTGCGCCGTGCGGTTCGGGCGCATCACCTTGCCGCACCGACTGTGCCGCGTGGTGCTGGTCGAGCAGATATACCGCGCGTTTTGCATCAATGCGGGCGTGCGCTATCACAAATAGCCCAAGAGCCTGCGCATACTCGCCCACGCCGCTCCTTCTTCGGGAGCAAGGCGCACGCCGTCTGCAAAGAACACCTCTTCCGCTTGCAATATCGTTCGGATATATTGCGCCAATTCCGCCTTCAGGCGGATTTTTTGTTGGGGCGTACCCACCTTGAACGCCTCGCGGTAATCGAGCCGCTTGCGCCCCAATAGGGGAGATGGCAGATCCCCCAACGCCAAGGCCGCCCCCGCAGGCGTGTACAAGCGCAGTTCCTCGTCCACGTATACCCCTTGACGGTGCACGGCCAGATAGGCCGCCACGCCCGCCGCCTCGGTCGTGACGTGCGCCGTGAGCGGCAACGCCTTTTCGTCCGTCGCCGCCACGACGGACAGGGGGTAGACGTCGGGCAATTCCGCCGCATACACGATTTCGGTTTCGCCCGTCAGGTACAGCGCGCACACCGCCCATTCGTCGCCCGTTCTTGCCGCGCCGTACACGGGGCGACGGGTGGGACGTATAGCGGCATGCGGCTTGCCGCCTTGGGGCACGACGCGCTCGTCCACCGTTAGCCAGCCCTCTCGCGCCAGGTCTTTGACGGCACGCAGGACGGTGCTCATACTGAGACCGCTGTGTTGCTTGATACACAGCTTGGTGCAGGGGTAGTGGCGCAGTACGGTGCGCAATACGCAGGCGGTATTTTCGTCCATATCCCCATTCTACCCCCGCCGCTCGGGCAAAAAAGCGCCGCGATGGGCGAAAGCCCGAGAAATATGCCGAAATGATGGGGTATAAATGATGGTCTGCAACTAAAAATATATGATATAATACGGCTATGGAAACGGTTACGAATCTCACGCTCGATTTAGAGGTCACCTCTGCCGACGTATTGGCCGCCGCTTGCCGCCGCCTCGGCTGGCGGACAAACGTCGTGCGCACCTTCGTGGTGCTGCGGCGTAGTTTGGACGCCCGCCGCAAACCCGCGAAATGGGTGTATTCGGTCGGTTTGTCGCGGTCGGTGGAGCAAGTGCCCCGTTACGTTCCGCCCAAGGCATCGCCTTTGCCCCTTCCGCCCGTCGTGGTGGGGTTCGGCCCTGCGGGTATGCTGTGCGCGTTGTCTTTGGCCGAGTCGGGGCTTCGTCCCATCGTGCTGGAGCGCGGTCTATCGGTGGACGAACGCACCCGCAAGGTGCGTGATTTTTGGGAGAACGGCCGCTTGGACGCGTCGTGCAACGTGCAGTTCGGCGAGGGCGGCGCGGGCGCTTTTTCGGACGGAAAACTCAATACGGGTACGGGCAATCGCGAGATGCAGCGCTACGTGCTCGAGACCTTCGTGCGCTTCGGTGCGCCCGAGGATATCCTCGTGGACGCCAAACCCCACGTGGGCACGGACAAGTTGGCGTTGGTGGTCAAGGGCATACGCGAACGCATCGTCGCCTTGGGCGGCGAGGTGCGTTTCGGCGAACGCGTGACCGACGTTCTGCCCGTAGCGGGCGGGGTGCGGCTGGTCACCGACAAGGGCGCGTACGATACCGCGCACGCCGTATTGGCCATCGGTCACAGCGCCCGCGATACCTACCGTATGATGGAGGCAAGGGGCTACCGTATGGAGAGCAAGGCCTTTGCGGTGGGCGTGCGCGTGGAGCATTTGCAGGCGGATATTTCGCGGGCATTGTACGGCGCGGATTATCGCAATCCGCTGTTGCCACCCGCCGATTACAAGTTGGTGGCGCACACCGCAATGGGCGGCGTGTACACCTTTTGTATGTGCCCCGGCGGCTACGTCGTGGCGTCCTCGTCCGAGGAGGGCACCGTAGTCACCAACGGTATGAGTTACGCGGCGCGGGACGGCGTCAACGCCAACGCCGCCGTGTTGGTGGGCGTCACGCCCGCCATGCTCGGCGAGGATTTGTGGGCGGGCACGCGCCTGCAGGAAGAGATGGAACGCACCGCCTATCGCTTGGGCGGCGGCGGATACAAAGCCCCAGTGCAGTTGTGGGGCGATTTTGCAAAAGGCCGTGCGTCGCACGCCTTCGGCAGGGTGCAACCCACCTATCGTCCGGGCGTCGAATTTGCCCGATTGGACGAGACCCTGCCCTTCGACTTTGCGCCCGCCATGCGCCTTGCGTTCGAGTCGTTCGGGCACAAGATCAAGGGGTACGACGCCGAGGACGCCCTGCTTACGGGCTTCGAGACCCGTTCGTCCGCGCCCGTGCGCATTTTGCGCGAGGACGCCTTCACCGCCGTCGGCAATCCCTGCGTGTATCCCTGCGGCGAGGGGTGCGGCTATGCGGGCGGCATTATGTCCGCGGCGACGGATGGGCTCAAAGTGGCCGAGCGTATCGCTTTGGCCGCGAATGGTCGATAAATTCGCGCGTTTGTTCGCGGTTTCGGCCGCGACGGATACGGCTTGACAAAGCCCCGAGGGGCGTATATAATAAACGGGTTCCCGAAGGGAACGAAAAGGGGGAATCGTATGAAATTGTGGGCCAAAATCATCAAGGGAGACAAATTGCTTGCCAACCTCGTCGTGCGCAATCGCGCGCCGCTCGAACAAGAGGCGTACGAGTCGTTTTTGAGCGAGATTTGCACCCAGCTGGACCTCTCCACGCCCGTCACGTTGACCACGCACTTCAATCACCTCAAACGGTTCAATATCGTGGAATACAAGCCGCGCGATTTCATCGAGCCGGTTTCTTTCACCAAATTCACCTTGGAAAACGTGGATTACGAGGATTAACGGCGCCGCCGAGCGAAAATATTGAAAATAGGCATTGCACAACGCATAGTATTATGGTAAAATAGTAAAGAGGCTTCATGGAAAAAGGCAAATTGATCGTTTTGGAAGGAATAGACGGCAGCGGCAAGTCCAGCCACGTGGCGTTGCTCGCCGAACGGCTCGACAAAGAGGGCTACAAGGCGGCGCGCACGGCGGAGCCTACGGACGGCGCCATCGGCACGTTGCTTCGGCGCTACCTCAAAGGGGAGCTTGCGGCGTCCGAGCGCACCATCGCCGCGCTGTTTTTGGCGGATAGGCTGGACCATATCCAAAAGGCGGGCGGCCTATTGGATATGGTCCGCGAGGGCTACGTCGTGGTGTGCGATCGCTATCTCTACAGTTCCATCGCCTACAACTGCGCCTCCGAAGGCGTGGACTGGGTGTCCGACGTCAACCGAGCGGCGCACGATTTGCTCAAGCCCGACCTGGTGGTCTATCTCAACCTGCCCCTCGCCGTGATGGAGCAACGGCTTCAACACCGCAATTTCAAGGAAATCTACGAGACCGTCGCCTACCAGCGCAAGGTGCTCGAACGCTACGAGGAAGCCTTCTCGGTGTGGGCGGACGACGTCGTGGTCAAAGTGGACTGCAATCGCCCCAAGGCCGACGTGGCCGAGGACGTATGGCGGGCGGTTCGCTCGATATTGTAACAAACCGTTCAAACGGTAAAATATAGGAGGAAATATAATGGCGAAGAAGAAAAAAGCCCTTGTCGATTTGTCCGGCGAAATGGACGAGTTGAACACGTTCCTTTCTTCAAATGCTTTCGAAAACGAGGCGTGTAAAGCGGCTGCCGCAGACGTGTCGGCTTCCGTGCCCACCTATGACGGTCCCGATGCCGCCGACGAAGCATCGGCGGTTGTCGACGCGGACGTGCCCGATTTGGATATCCCCGTAGAGGAGACGCCGCAAGACGTGCCCGAAGCGGTCGAGGAAACGCCCGTACCAGAAGCGGTCGAGGAAGCGGTGGAAGAAGCATACGGAGAGGAAGCGTACGACCCCGATTCGGCGGTAGAGGAACTTCCGTTGGAAGACGTCGTGGCGGAGCCCGAGGCGGAGACGTCCTCGGAGGAAGCCCCCGTGGAAGACGTGCCTGCGGTAGAGGAAGTCGCGTACGAAGTCCCCGCGGCAGAGGAAGTCGAGGTGGACTCGGCAGAAGAGGCCGTCGAAACGGCGGCGGAAGCGGTCGGCGTAACGACCGAAGAAAGCGTTGAGGTAAAAACCATGAAAGAAACAGCAAGCGCCGTTGCCGAAGCGCCCGCCCCCACCGTAGCGGTGGCTGCGGCCGCACCCATCGTGCAACCCGATTATAACACGCGTTTGATGCGCAAGGAAAAAGACGGCTATGCCGGCACCTTCCGCTTGGCGGACGGGGAGCAGGTGGTGTCTATGTACCGCGCGCTCCAAGGCAAAGGCCTTGGCGGCAGGGTGTATCTCACCAATCGCCGATTCTTGGTGGAGGCGTCCCTCCACACCGAGTTGCCCATCACCAAAGTAGCGGGCATCTCCACCGGCAAGTTCTCGCACGTGCGCGTAATCAAATTGATTTTGAGCATTTTGTTTATGGCCGTTTGCGCGGGCGTGTTCGTGGCCTTTATGCTGCCGCAATTCTTGGCCGACTGGTCCGTCTTCGAGGATATGGCTTGGCTCAAATACGTCTTCTTCGGCTTGGGCGGCGTGCTGGGCTTCGCGGGATTTTTGATGTTCTGCACCAGCTTCTCCCGTCGTTTCGTGCTGTCCATCTTCACCGAGGGCGTGGAGCAAGGCTTCTCCATTCGCTCGGGCGTGGCCAAGGACGACGTGAGCGTCTATCAACCCATTGCCTTCGGCAATCCCGGCAAGGACTATCGCCGTTTCCGCTCGGAAGTGGGTGCGAGATTGGCCGAAATCCGCGCTTCGTTGGGTTTGAAATAGGATTTTTACCACAAGATATTGACGGCGCACGGTCGTCAAGTGGGGCAAAAACCCATATAAACGGGTAAAAAAGTAAAAAATTACAACAAAATAGCGCAAAATCGTTGACACCTCTCTGCAAGAATGCTATAGTAGATTAGCACCTCGCAAAGGGGTGTAATTTTTTCAAGGAGTTTGATTATGGCAGCGAAAGAGGCTCGTACTCGTATTACGTTGGCTTGCAGCGAGTGCAAACAACGCAATTACAATACCAAAAAGAACAAGAAGAATTCTCCCGATCGTTTGGAGTTCAACAAATATTGTCCTTTCTGCAGGAAGCACACCTTGCACAAAGAAGCAAAGTAAACGGAGGAATCTATGGCAAAGAACACCAATGCCAAATCGGACAAGAACGCCAAGAAAGACAACAAGTTCGTGGCTTTCTTCAAGCGCATCGGCTCCGGTTGCAAGGGCATCATTTCCGAATTGAAAAAGGTTTCCTGGCCCACTTTCGGCAAGGTAATGGCGCAGACCGGCGTCGTGTTGGTCGTCGTGCTGTTTTTCTTGGTGGTCATCGGTGCATTCGATGCGGGGCTTACCGCTTTGTTCAAATTGTTGACGGGCGGTCAAAGCGCCTAAGGAGCGTGTATGGACCCTACTAAAGTCGATGACAAAGTGTGTTGGTACATCATCCACACCAGCGCTTCGAGTGAGTTGAGCGTGCGCGACAACATCCTCAAGATGGTCGAGAACAACGGTTTGCAAGACCAGATTTTCGACGTCAAAGTGCTTGAGGAAGAGGAAGTCGTGGAGACCAACGGCAAGCGCAAAGTGGTGATGAAGAAGCGGTTCCCCACCTATGCCTTCATCAAGATGATTTACTCCCCCCACGTGTATTACAAGGTCACCAAGATCCGCGGCGTCACGGGTTTCGTGGGCGCGGGCGGTTATCCCGAGGCCTTGACGGACGCCGAAGTGCGCCGCATGGGCTTGGAGAAGGTCAAAGCGGAAGACTTGGGCATCAACGTCGGGGATCAAATCAAGATCATCAACGGTGCGTTCGAGGGCTACCATGGCGAAGTGAGCAAGATCGACGCCGAAGCGGGCGTCGTCGAGGTCGTTTTGCCTCTGTTCGGCAAGCCCACGCCCATCAAGCTGGAGTTCAACCAGGTAGAGCGCGCCTAATATCGTTATATACGGCGGATTCCGCCGTTTGGGAGAAAAGTAAATCTTTCTATGCTTTTCGTTCGTACCATTATTTGCAAATAGGAGGTAGACTATGGCAAAGAAAATCAGTGCAATCGTCAAATTACAACTGCCGGCCGGCAAAGCAACCCCGGGTCCCCCCGTCGGTAGCACCCTTGGCCCCCACGGCATCAACATTCCCGGCTTCGTCAAAGAGTTCAACGAGAAGACCGCGAAGAACGTGGGTTTGGTGATCCCCGTCGTGATGACCATCTACGCCGACCGTAGCTTCAGCTTCGTCTTGAAGACGCCCCCCGCCCCCGTGCTCATCCTCAAAGCGTGCGGCATCGAGAAGGGTAGTGCGGTGCCCAACAAGACCAAGGTGGCCAATATCACCAAAGCGCAAGTGGAAGAAATCGCCAAAATGAAAATGCCCGATCTCAACGCAGGTAGCTTGGAAGCCGCGTGCAGCATGATCGCAGGTACCGCCCGTTCGATGGGCATCGTCGTCGTAGACTAAGGAGGAGCCGTATGAAAGTTAGCAAGAGATTTAAGGAAGCTTCCGCCAAAGTAGAAAACGGCAAAGTGTACGACTACGCCGAGGCCATTCGTTTGGCCGTCGAGGCCGCCAGCGCCAAGTTCGACGAGTCCTTGGAGTTGCACGTTCGTTTGGGCGTCGACCCCCGTCACGCCGACCAACAAGTCCGTGGCGTGTGCGTGTTGCCCAACGGTACCGGTAAAAAGGTGCGCGTGTTGGTGTTCGCCAAAGGCGTCAAGGCCGACGAGGCCCAAGCCGCCGGTGCCGACTACGTCGGTGCGGAAGAACTCATCACCAAGATCCAAAAAGAGAATTGGTTCGATTTCGACGCCTGTATCACCACGCCCGACATGATGGGTTTGGTCGGTCGTATCGCTCGTTTGCTCGGCCCCAAAGGCTTGATGCCCAACCCCAAGAGCGGCACGGTCACCCAAGACGTCACCAAGGCTATCCACGATATCAAGGCCGGTAAAGTCGAGTATCGTTTGGACAAGGCCGCCATCATTCACGTGCCCTTCGGCAAAGTGAGTTTCGGCGCGGACAAACTCATCGAGAACTTCGAGACCATTATGGACGCCATCGTCAAGGCGAAACCCGCAGCGGCCAAAGGTACCTACCTCAAGTCCATCGCGGTTGCCTCCACTATGGGCCCCGGCATCAAAGTTTCTTACGCCAAGTAACAAAAAACAGTTGACACCCGAGGTGTTTGCTGTTACAATAGCATCGTTCATACAAAGACAGTAAGCGGCCCTTGGCCTCAAAATTCGCTTACCGAGGTGAATGTTAATTCTATTACGTTCTTACTATCCTCTTGTCTTTGTGTGGGCAAGAGGATATTTATTATCACCACGGCTTCGGCTCGTGGTATCAAAATAGGAGGTAAATCATGGCATCGAAAGCATCGGAATCCATTTTGAGCGCAAAGAGAGTCGTTATCGACGAGATCAAAGAGAAGATTCAAGGCGCCCAATCTCTCGTGCTGATGAGCTACCAAGGTTTGACCGCCGCCCAAGACACCGAACTGCGTGCCAAATTGCGCGAGGCCGGCGTGGAGTACAAAGTGTTGAAGAACCGTTTGGTTCGCATTGCGCTCAACGAATTAGGCTACACCGAGTTTGACAAAGATCTGGAAGGCCCCACCGCGGTTGCTTTCGGTCATCAAGACGCAGTCGCCCCTGCCAAGATTTTGTGCGAGTATTCGGCAAAATTCGGCAAGATCGCCGTCAAGAGCGGTATGGTGGACCACGTGGCCATCGACGCGAACGGAGTCAAAGAGCTGTCCGAACTTCCCTCGAAAGAAGTTTTGGTCGCAAAGGTACTCGGTATGCTGCAAGCCCCCATCACGGGCTTCGTGCGCGTACTCAACGGTACCATCGGAGGTTTGGCTATCGCCCTCAAGGCTATCGCCGACAAACAGGAAGCATAAACTTGGCAACTTCGGTTGCAACGCAACAAAATTTAAGAGAATAATTGGAGGATATAAAAATGGCTGACATCAACAAAATGATCGAAGAAATCAAAGGTATGACCGTGCTCGAGCTCAACAACCTCGTCAAAGCATTGGAAGAAGAATTCGGCGTTTCCGCCGCTGCCCCCGTGGCTGTCGCTGCTGCCCCCGCTGTCGGTGGTACCGCTGCTCCCGCCCAAGAAGAGAAGACCGAGTTCACCGTGGTCCTCAAGGCCGCTGGTCCCAACAAATTGCAAGTCGTCAAAACCGTGCGTGAAATCACCGGTTTGCCTCTCGGCGAAGCCAAAGCCTTGGTCGACAACGCGCCCAAAGACGTCAAAGAGAACATCGCCAAAGAAGAGGCCGACAAGATCGCCGAGCAACTCAAAGCCATCGGTGCCGAGATCGAGCTCAAGTAATTGGATTTATCTCAACAAAGAAGTGGGGTTTTTCCCCACTTTTTTGTTGCAGTCGGTCGTATAGACCGCAACGTCGCATTTTCGCGGAGGTTTTCCGTCTAAAAGCCTCCGAGATATTATGATAGCGTCGGGGGTTATCGCCCTTGTCACATTCGTTATTCTCATGGCGTCCATTCTTTTCTTGCCCACGATCAAGGTGGGCAAGGTGCGTTTGGGCACCTATTGGATGGTCGCTATGCTGGGCGCCGTCGTCCTGCTCTCGTGTCGTTTGGTGGACGCGGGGGACGTGTGGCGTATGCTTACCATGGAGGGAGACGTCAATCCGCTCAAGATTTTGGCGCTCTTTTTCGCTATGACGTTTTTGTCCGTGCTGTTGGACGAAGCGGGATTTTTCCGTTATTTGGCGGCGAAGGCCGTGCGCCTCGCCCGCGCCAATCAATTCGCGCTGTTTTCGTCCCTGTACGCGTTGGCGGCTGTCCTCACCGTGTTCACGTCCAACGACGTCGTCATTCTCACCCTGACGCCCTTTATTTGCTTCTTTTGCAAGAATACCGAGGCTGATCCCATTCCCTATCTCGTCGGCGAATTTGCCGCCGCCAACACTTGGTCGATGATGCTCGTCATCGGCAATCCCACCAACATCTATTTGGCCACCTCGTGGGGCGTGGGGTTCGTGGACTATTTCAAAGTGATGGCTTTGCCTACTTTGGCGGCGGGCGTGGTGCAAATGGGCCTGATACTCTTGCTGTTTTTGCCCAAACTCAAACGCCCGTTGACGATACACGTGGACGATTACCGCATCGACAGCAAGCCCGACCTCATCGTGGGGCTCGTGCACATGGTCGCGTGCTTGGTGATGCTGGTGGTGTCGGGCTACGTGCAGGTGCCCATGTGGCTCATCGCCGTATGCGCCGCAGGCTCCCTTCTCGTGTGCACGGTGATCATACGGCTCGTCACGCGCAGGGGCTGGCGTTCCCTCGGACGGACGCTCGTCCGCTTGCCTTGGCAACTCGTGCCCTTCGTCTTGTCCATGTTCGTCATCGTGGTGTGTCTGGATACCCAAGGCATCTCGGCGCGTATCACCGCCGTATTGGGCGAAAAAGCGCCCGTTTGGGCGTATGGCGGGGCGTCCTACCTTGCTGCCAACCTCATCAACAATATTCCTATGAGTATGCTGTTCGCGGGGTTGCCCAAGGCGCTTTCGGGCGCCGCCTTGCGCGAGGCCGTCTTCGCCTCTATCGTGGGTAGCAACGTGGGCGCATTCCTCACGCCCATCGGCGCGCTGGCGGGCATCATGTTCACCGATCTCACCCGCACGCACGACGTGCGATACGGCTTCCGCGAGTTCATTCGGTACGGACTGCTACTGTCGGTACCCACCATCGCCGTGGCGTTGGGCATTCTGTCTTTGCTCGTCTGACGGTTGAAATGGTAGGCCGAATGTGATATACTGTATATAACTTGTTATGCGACGGAGAGTGTTATGAAACGCGCGCTTATTCTCATCAACGCCTATATGCGGATAGACAGCTATCTCTACCAGACTCGCCGACTTCGGGAGGAGTTGGCGCTTTTGGGCGTCGAGGCGGACGTCGTGCCCAACGCCGTTTGTTCCGCCGTGCTATCCCGCGACGGGGCGGTCTGCGGCGCATCCTTCGCCGACTACGATTTTTGCATTTATCTTGACAAAGATAAGTATCTCTCTTACCTTTTGGAGAAGACGGGGCTTCGCCTGTTCAATTCGGCCAAGGCCGTCGAATTGTGCGACGACAAGATGACCACCGCCGTGGCGTTGGCGGGGGAGGGCGTTCCCATGCCGCGCACCGTGGCGGGATTGTTGTGTTTCGACGCGGCCGCCGAGATACCCCTTTCGCTGTACGAACGGGTGGAGCAAGAGCTCGGCTATCCTTTCGTATTCAAGACGAGTTACGGCTCGTTGGGCAAAGGCGTGTCGTTGGTGCACGACCGCGAGGAGTTCGCGGCGTTGGAGACCAAGTACAAATGCACGCCCCACCTCTACCAGGAGTTCGTGGCGGCGTCGAGCGGCAAAGACGTGCGCGTTTTGGTGATAGGCGGCGCGGTCGCCTGTGCGATGGAGCGCCGTTCGGCGGGGGATTTCCGCTCCAATCTGGAGTTGGGCGGTACCGCAAAACCCTATGACGTACCCCCTCGTTTGGCGACATTATGCGTCAAAATAGCGGACGCGTTGGGGCTTGACTACTGCGGTATCGACCTGCTCGAGGACGGAGAGAAGTATCTTCTTTGCGAGGTCAATTCCAACGCTTTCTTCGGCGGAATGGAGCGCACGACGGGCGTCAACGTCGCCCGAGCCTACGCCGAGTATATTTGCCGCACGGTCTACGGAGATATACCGCGACGCGGGGCGTAAAACGCACGCGTACGCGTAGGCGGCGCTTTGACTAACCCTGCGAAGCCTTTGGAAATCCGTCGTCGACGGGTTGCATAGTCTACGAAAAGGCAAACCTCCGTATAAAAGCGAAACGGCTGAGAAAGTTCTCAGCCGTTTTTTGATTATTTGCAGTTCTTTTTGCTGTCGCCGCAGTCGGTCGTACCGCAATCGGTCGCCGCGGACTTGGCGCACGACTTTTTGGTGCTTTTCGTCGTGCCTTTGGTGTTTTTGCCGTTACTTTTCGTGGTTTTCATCGCTATTCCTCCCTTTTTATTTGCGGCTTTGGCGCCGTATGCTATCAGTATGCGACGGTGCGGGCACGTTTTGCATACCATCTTTTGGCACGGCTCGTCCGCATATCCCGAGGGCGTGGCGCATACGACATAGTATGAACGTGGTGTTTGCGATACTTCTTATAGCGGGCGTGGTGCTCCTTGCCGTTTCTTCGCCTTCTTCGCTTCTCGGCGTTATGTTGGACGGCACGGCGGCAGCCGTGTCCCTGTCTCTCCGCTTGACGGGGGTGTACGCTTTGTGGATGGGCGTCTCCCAAATCGCCGAGGACAGCGGCGCGGATCGCTTTTTGGCCAAGTTGTACCGCCCCCTTCTGTCGCGTCTTTTCCGCGGGGAGAGCGAACGCACGCAGGCGCTCGTCGGGCTCAATCTCACGGCCAACTTCTTAGGGCTGGGCGCCGCCGCCACGCCCTTGGGCATCGCCGCCGTCGAAAGTATGTCCAAGGGAGAAGAGGTCGCCACCGACAATATGATCCTCTTCTTCATTCTCAACGTCACCGCCGTGCAACTGTTGCCCACCACCGTTATGGCCTTGTTGGTTTCGCACGGTGCAAAAGAGGCTTCTTCTATCGTCTTGCCGTCCTTGTTGTCTTCCGTGCTCACCGCCGCCTTCGGCGTAACGGCGGTCTTCCTTTGCCGCTTCGTGGCGCGCAAAATACCCCTACGTACACGCAAAAACCGTGCAAACCGCCTTCTTACCCGTTAATATCGCCGACTATATTTTGCCCGTCACGGTGTTGGTGGTGGCGGTGGTAGGCTTGTTCGCCAAAGTGCCCTTGTTCGACAGTTTCGTCAAGGGCGCGTCCAAGGCCCTACGGGTGGTGGCAGGCGTTTTTCCCTATCTTGCGGCGGTGTTCGTGGTCATTCACCTCTTTGCGGCTTCGGGATTGCAGGATAAACTGTGTCAATTCCTCACCCCCCTCTTCTCTTGGTTGGGCGTGCCCGCCGAATTGGCGCCACTGCTCTTGGTCAAGCCCCTGTCGGGCTCGGGCTCGTTGGCCGTCTTGGAGCAAGTCATCGTGGACTACGGCGCGGACAGCTACGTCGCCCGCACGGCCGCCGTCCTCACGGGGTGCAGCGAGACCGTCTTTTACGTGGCCGCCGTCTATTTCGGCACGGTCAAAAATAAACGCCTTCGCTACGGCTTGCCCGTCGCCCTCTTGTGCACGGTCTTCGGCGCGGTGGTTTCCGCTTGGATCTGCCGCGTGCTCTGACGGTCGTCGGAGCGAGGCAAGGCACGCTCGCGGATAAAGTAATAAAAATTTTTTCTTGTAAACCGCGCGATAATGTGCTACAATACTATATACGGGCACGCTGACGTGCCGAGTAGTTAAGGCGGCGTATATGGACAAGTCGAGTACAAGCAAATTTTTATTGGGCGTAGGCGCGGTGGTGGTGCTCAAAGTGGTCTTCACGGTCATTTGGCAACTCATCAAGGTTTTAGCCAACGCCATCGTGTACTTCGGGTTGTACGTGCCTTTCTTCTATTTCATTTTGGGCTCGGTCTTCGTGGGCTTGGGCGCGTTCAGTTTCGGCGTGGTCAGCATCAATATGATTTTGTTCTACGTGGGGCTTACCTTGTGTTTCGGCGTTTCGGTGTGCATTTTCGTGCGTTCGTACGGCAAGAAACCAGTGCGCACCGTGGTCGCGGGTTCGGCCGCCGCCATTCGTTCGGCCGCCGCTCGTCCCAACGCGCGCAAGAAAAAAACGCGCGTCATCGCCGACACCGCCGAGGAGTCCGCCGTGGCGTCCCGTCCCCTGCTTATCTATTACAGCCAGCAAAATCCCACGCATTTGGTGCACGAGTACGAGGATCATTTCGACGTCTATTTGGATGACAAGGTGCACCCCATCAGTTTTTTGTTCCGCAGGGAGAAACCCAAGGATATGACGGGAGTGTAGTATGACTGTTTGGTACGAGGGGATGCCCATTCCCGACAAGCGTCTGCTACCGCCTCAGCGTCGTCGCATTTGGGAACTGGATTTTTTGCGAGGTGTGTTCATTCTGTTGATGGTGATGGATCACACCTTTTTTGATATCGGCTACCCCTATATGTTCGGGGAGGCGTGGCTTGGTTCGGGCAACGCCGCCGCCGTCAAAATGGTGGAGTTTTGTCGGTTCTATTGGGATCACCCCGTCCGCGAGTGGGTACACGACATGGTGTTGTGGGGGTTCTTCCTCTTGTGCGGCATGAGCGTGGCTTTCAGCCGCAACAACTACGTACATAGCGCCAAAATAGGGCTTTGCGCCGTCATTCTCACCTGTGGCACGTTGTTGGCCGAGGCTTGGGGAGTGGGTACGGGCATCGCCATTCGGTTCGGCGTATTGCATATGCTCGCGGTGTGCTCTATGCTGGTGGCGTTGGTCTACGGCGTCGTGCGGCGGCATCGCTTGCTGCAAATATACGTCTTTTTCGGGTTGGGGCTGTTTTTCTACCTGTTCGGCGTGCTCTATCTCGACGCGCGCGCTTGGCCGGACGAGCCCGCGTGGCTTTGCGTCATCAGCGACGTGATGGGCAACGCCTACCTGTTTACCCCCGGCGATTGTTTCCCCGTCTTCGGCTATATGGAAGGGATGGTGGACTACTCGAAGTGGCTCGCCGTACCCTTTATCACGCGCGTATTTTGGGGCGCGGCGTTGGTGCCCTTGCTCTATCCCGTCAAGCGCACGCTGTTGCCGCGGCTCGACCGCGCTTGGCACCGCCCCATCAGTTTCGTCGGGCGGCATACTCTGTTCATCGTCATTGCGCATCAGGTGGTCATTCCCTTGGTGCTGGCCCTCGTCACGGGGTGGTTCGTCACCCCCGGTGACTACGGCATTTTCTAGGGAGGTATGGTATGAAAAAGATAGCGATAGCCGGCGCGGGCGTCGGCGGTATGGTGTGTGCGTACTATTTGGCCCAAAACGGCTACGACGTCACGGTGTACGAGAAGCGCAAGGCGACCGAGTTGGCGTACGAATGGCACGACGATATCGCTATAGAGTCGTTTGAGACGGTGGGGCTGGGTGTGCCCCCCGAGAATATCCGCTATCCCAAGCGCAACTGGACGTTCGTGCCCCCAATGTCGGACTTGCACGTCTACGGCGGTCTGACGGAGCCGACCGACGTTTCGGTGTCGCGGCGCGAATTTGCCGAATGGGTGATGCGCTTTGCCGTAGAGGCGGGTGCGCGTTTCGTGTTCGAGCAGCCCGTTGCGCTGTGGGTAGAGGGGGACGCCGTCAAAGGTCTTATCGTGGACGGCAAGCGAGAGGAGTACGCCTTGGTGGTGGACAACTGTGGCGTGGATAGCGCCCTTCGCGCGGCTTTGCCCGACTCGGCGGGCATTCAAAAGCATACCTTGCCCGACGAGGTATTTTGCGCCTATCGCGCCTTTTACAATCGCGTGGACGGCGTGGAAGTGGACGACCACGAGACCAATCGCGCCTACCTATTGCACGAGGGCGGCAAGGGCATCAGCTGGTGCATAGCCGATCCGCGCTCGGACGAGGTGGACGTGCTCATCGGTCGGCAGGGCGCGTTGGACGAGACCACGCTTGCCGAACTGCTGACCAAATTGCGTGAGGACAATCCCGTATTGGGCGACGAGTTGCTTTCGGGCGGCAAGGTGTGCCGCATTCCCATTCGACACCCCCTGTGGGTGATGGTGACGGACGGCTACGCCGCGTTGGGCGACAGCGCTTTTATGACCATTCCTTTGCTCGGCTCGGGTTTGGCGGCCTCTATGGCGGCGGGGCGCTTCCTCGCCGAGACCGTGGTGGAGCGCCAAAGCGTCGGCAAAGAGGCCTTGTGGCATTATCAAGTGCGCTACTATTTGCATTGCGGCGCCGAGCATTGCGGCGTGGACGTGATGAAGCGGTGGCTCCTCACGGCGAACCCCGCGGACGTCAGGTGGCTGTTTGAAAGCGGCGTGCTGTCCAACAAGAATATCAACGACGGCGCGGCGGGCAAAAATATCCGCCTGGGACTTGGCGAATTGCTGCAAAAGGCCGCAAAAGGGTATAGACGTATGGGGCTTTTGCTGAAATTATCGGGGTTGCTGTCCGACTGCAACAAGGCGGAGAAGATCGCGGGACAAATCCCCCGTGCCTACGACGAAACGCGCATAAAAGAGTGGCGGACGAAACTCGACAAGATCTTCGAATAGCCCTCCGAGCGACTTTTACTTGCACCAAAGATGAAACGATACGAATTGCCCCATGTCAAGGTCTTCCATCTACGCGCCCTTCCTTTGGGTTTGGCGGCTATGACGGCGGGGCTTTTGTTCGTATCCACCGACGTTTGGTGGTTGGCCGTGGTTCTCATCGGGGCGTCGGCCGTCGCCATCACCCTTGCGACTGTTTTTGCCAAGCGCAGGAGAGGTGTGGGCGTCTTTTGCCTGGTGTGCCTACTATTGTCCCTATTGGCCGTAGTGCGCACGTTCGTCGTCGCCGACGCGACGATAGGCGCGCGTTCGTCCGCTATGGTAGAGGGGCGCATAGCGGGGGCGGACGTGGACGAAGACGGCAAGGTATCCGCCATCGTGCTCGATGATGTTCGGGTGGGCGGCGAGCGCGTCAAGGGGAGGGTGCGCGTCACGCTGAATGGCCAAACTTCCGCGCCTTTCGGCTACGTCTACGCAGACGCGTTTGGTAGCGATTACGTGGTAGGCGTACCCATAGAAATCGGTCAAACCGCGTCCGTCCGAGGCGCCGTTTCGCCCGTTTCTGGCGGCTACTACGATTCGTACGCGATGCATTGCAAAGTGCGCCGCGTCTATCATACCGTCCGCGCCGAAACGTGCGAGATCGTCGACCATTCGCCCCGCCAAACCGCCGCCGAAAAGGTACGCGCCGCCTTGTATCGCAATCTTCGCGCCGATATGAGCGGCCGCACGGCAGGGTTTGCCTACGCCTTTCTTACGGGAGATTCTTCCTATGCGGCCGATGAGGTGCTCGAGGGCTTCCGCGCCACGGGCACGGCGCATCTTTTGGCGGTGTCGGGTCTGCACGTCGGCATATTGGCGGGGTTGCTTCTGTGGCTTTTCAAATGCTTCCGTATGCCCGCTTGGGCCGAAACGCTTGCGTTGAGCGCCGTTCTCGGCGTGTACGCTTGGCTTTGCTCGGCCACGCCCTCCGTCCTGCGGGCCTCCATCGTGGCGGTTTCTTTTTCGCTGACGCGGGCGTTGGGCGTCCATCGGGACAAACCCAGCTTGCTGGCGATGGCGGCGCTACTACTGTTGACGGTCAACCCCCTGTGGCTGTTCGACGTCAGTTTTCTGTTGAGTTACGCGGCGTTTGCGGGCATCGTCCTGTTGTATTCCCCCGTTCGCGCGCTGTTGCGCAAGGTGCCGGGCAAATGGGGTGACGCGCTGTCCCTCAATTTGGCGGTCACCGCCTCCACGTTGCCCATGACCGTCTATTTCTTCGGCGGGTTTTCGGCCTTGGCGGTACCCCTCAACTTCCTGTTGGTGCCCGTTATGAGCGCCTTGTATCCCGTGCTTATGATTTTCGCGGGGCTTTCCTTTATCCCCTCGTTCGGCATTTTGCTCACCTTGTTGGACGTCGCGTTCGTCGCCGTGGCGGACGCCGTCGTGCGGATAGGCGGGGTGGGATATCTCCGCTGTGCGGTGGGCGTGGGGCAGTTGCCCCTCTATTACGGGGCCGTGGCGCTGGTCTCGCCCTATTGCTTGCTCCGCCCGAAGTGGCTGCGCTACGCCCTGGCGGGTGCGGCGGTGCTCGCGGTGGTCTTGTGGAGCGTGCTCGCGACATTCGTCTGAGTTCCCGATTTTGGTGCGCACGCGTATTTGCGCGCTTTCACCGCCGAGGTATATACCAACGTGTCCGCGCCCGATTTTGGTGCGCACGCGTATTTGCGCGCCCCTATTGACAATATAATATTATCGTGGTACAATTATATTGAGCATAGAGCGGAGTGATACGCGACGCTGTGCTTCGCCCAAAGAATGGAGGTTGTCATTATGGTAGGATGTAAAGAGATTAGCGGCATTCGTTCCAAAAAGTGCAAGTTTCAACTGGTTGAGCGGCAGGGCAACAAGCATTTCCTCTTGGTGTACGCCAAGTCTTCCGCGTGCGAAATGCAATACAACACGTTGCGGGAGATGCGGTTGAAAGCCATGCGCGTGCCCAAGGTGGTGCAAATGGCCGACAACGAGATTTTGCTCGATTTTATCGAGGGCAACACGCTGTACGAGGAGTTGGGCTCCGGCCCCGTCTTCAAGTTCGGGATGCTTGCCTCGGCTTTGGCCAAGTTTATGCAGGACTTCTGCACCTTCAATCCCGGTCGCCGTATGGGCGACGTGGACACCCGCAGTTATATCGTGCGCGGCTCGATTATCTACGGGTTCGATTTCGACTGCATCATTTCGGGCACCTACGCCGAGGAGATAGCCGACGCTTTGTGCTCGATAGTGTCCGAGCCGAAGATCGCCAAGGATCGCCAGCTTTCCTTCGCCAAGTACCTGTACGCGGCGAGCCACGTGCCCCAAGGCGAGTTGTCGGCCGCTTTGGACGAAATCATGCCCTTATGCAACGGCTTGTCCGTCACCAAGGACGAGTTGCTCAAAGCAATTTTATAATGGAGATAGTTCAATGGAATCCAAGTTTTTGACGCCCACGCAGCTATGGCAATCGTTTAATCCCGAAGGTAAATTGGACGTCAGTTTCGTATCCAACGAGACGATAGACGATATCGTCGTCAAGTCGTTGTATTTCAACGCTTTCAGCGAAGAGGACGGCTTCGTGCGTGCCTACGCCCGCATCCTGTTCCCCGCGGATTGTCCCAAGACCAACAAGAAGTTTATCCTGATGCTGGCCCGTCCCGACGTGGACCCCATGCCCAACGTTATGCGTATCGCCAAAAAGGGCTACCCCGTAGGCTACGTCGACCTGTCGGGCGAAGGGGAGTCGGCCACCCAATACGAGGGCAGTTTTGCATACGGCAAATACCAAAACGCCAAGGACAATTTGCACAACTGCACGCCCTCAGCTTTGGCAAGCCCCGTCCTTTTGTGGACGAAGATGCAATGTCGCTTCGTTTCGCTGGTGTTGCAGCTCTATCCCAAGGTGATGCCCATCGCCTTCGCCGAGGAGCAGACCAACGAGATACTGTGGCCCTTGTGCGCCAAGGACGCCCGCATTTACGGCGGCGTCAGCCTGTTAGGGTCGGGCATCGTGCAGGAAGACGAGGCCACCACCATTCAAGAGGACGAGAACGCGCAGAAGTGGGCCATCGCTTTGTCTCCGCAGGCGTATGCCAAATACACGGTATGCCCCATGCTCGTCGTCACCGCCGCCAATCACAAAGGCCATGCGGTGGACAAGTTGGACGATTTGGTCAACCTGTTGCCCGTGCCCGAAATGTGCGCGACGGTCGTGTCCAATCGCCTTTGCACGCAGATATCGGACAGCACCGAGTACACGATATGGCGTTGGATAGAAGGGCGCTACGTCGAGCGCAAAGAATTGCCCAAAAATCCCACCGTCACCTACGAGTTCGGCGACGGTGCCGTGCGCTTTACCGTCAATTCGGACGTGTCCGAGAAGCGCATCGCCGAGCAAAGTCTTTACTACGCCTACAACGAGGAAGATTCCGCTTATCGCGCCTGGCAATGCCAGACCAAGAAAGGGGACGGCGACGCCGTGTTCAACGTGCGCGTGGCGGGCGTGGACAAGGTGCTCTTCGTCTACGCGTCCGTGCGCTACCGCGACGGGGTGGAGATTGCTTCTCCCATGTTGCGTATTCCCTTGCCCGACGATATGCCCCGCCGCCGCCTGACGCCGTCCAAACTGTTGTACGACACCTCTATGGGCGCGGCGTTCTTTGCCGAAACGAACGACATCGTCTTGGATTCGTCGGTGTACGGGTTCGGCCAAAGCCCCAACGGCGTGGGCGGTCTATATACCACCAAGGGCGATTTGGTGAGCTTCTGCGTGGGTGAGCGCCGCCGCGTCAATCCCGAGGGCTCCTTTACCATTTCCGCCTATTCTACCGAAGAGCGCCATTTCTCCATCGTCATTACGGTGTGGGAAAACGGGCAATATCGCGACTACACGGCGGGCGTCTATCTCAAAGGTTCGCCCGAGTGGCAACGCGTTCGGTTGGAGGCCGCCGACTTCCGTGACTTTGCCTTGTTGCCTATGAGCGGGTGGAGCAATATGAAGAAGATTCGCATTCGGCACGCCGAGGGCATTTTGCTCAACAATATGCTGTGGACTTGATATGGAAGATTCGTTCAGCCCGCGCAAATTGGTCGTTATCATCGTAGAGATTATTTTGGTGGTCATGCTCGCCTTGACCGCCGTTGCTTTGGTGCAACTTTATTGGGTGACGCCCGTAGGCATTTCGGGTCCGTCCATGGAGGCCACCCTCTTTTCGGGCGACACCGTCTATGTGCGCAAAAACGCCAAGACCTACGAACGGGAGGACGTGGTGGTGCTCTATCTCCCCTCCGACTACAACAACTATGCCCTCGATTGGGGACGCTATACGGGTGACAACGACGACACCGAGCGCTGTCCTTCCTCGCGCAAAAAGACGTTCGACGATTTCTTTGCGGCCATGCCGTTCTTCGGCAAGAGTCAGACGCACGACGAGTCGGGCGACGAGGTGACCATAGAAAATTCGTACAAAATGGTCATCAAACGCATCGTCGGCGTGCCCGGCGACCACGTACAGATCGAGGGTGGCGTGCTGAAAATCAACGGCGCGATCGAGAAACGCGCGGGGCTCTACAACTTCCCCGTGGATTACGACCACGTCTTGGGCGAAGGGGAGTATTATATACTCGGCGACAACCGTAGAGTCAGCCGCGACAGCAGCGAGTACGGCCCCGTCAAAGGCAGTTGGATATACGGCAAGGTATTTGCCGCCCATACGGACGGCTCTTTCAAATCCAAATTGTAAGGCGGCTTTTCGGTGCCTTGCGGTGAATGCGCGCTCAACGTACCCCCTGTACGTATCGCTTGCAATCATCGCAATCCCCGCGAAAATACGCTCATACAATTTGGATTTGACAAGAAAGTGAAACACGGCGAAGTGGGAGAGGGAGTCTTATCCGTCTTCTCGTTGCCGATAAATATTGTAGACAAATCGTGTAAGGCGGCTTTTCGGTGCCTTGCGGTGAATGCGCGCTCAACGTACCCCCTGTACGTATCGCTTGCAATCATCGCAATCCCCGCGAAAATACGCTCATACAATTTGGATTTGACAAGAAAGTGAAACACGGCGAAGGGGAGAGGCAGTCTTATCCGTCTTCTCGTTGCCGATAAATATTGTAGACAAATCGTGTAAGGCGGCTTTTCGGTGCCTTGCGGTGAATGCGCGCTCAACGTACCCCACGCCGTCGTTCCAAATTCGTTGAAAACAAGTGGAGTTTATACTCCAAAGGAGAGAGATTATGAGTACACAACACGAGATCACAGCGCCCCAACGCCTTTTGAACGCGGAGGGCAATATCGCCGAGCCCGGCTTCGCCAAGAAGTTGTACTGGCAATACGATCGCGCCGATATCAAGGCCCCTAAGATCCGCATCAAGGAGTGGGACTACTACTATATCGGCAATCAAGACGTGGGCCTTTGCCTCACCATCTCGGACGTGGGCTACGTCAGCAGTCTGTCCGTGTCCTTGTTGGGCTACGGAGACAAGCCTTTCCAATTCAACGACAGCGAGTTGGGCGTGATGCCCATGGGCAAAGTGGGTATGCCCTCCACCAGCGAAAAGGGCGACGTGTCGGCCAAAGCGGGCACGTTGGAGATCACCTTCACCAACGACGGCGAGACGCGCCACCTCTTCGGCAAATACGACAATTTCGTCAACAGCAAGAAACCCCTTACCTTCGACGTGGTGCTGACGGGTTTCCCCGAGGAGAGCATGGTCATCGCCACCCCCTTCGACAAGCCCAAACACTTCTACTACAACCAAAAAATCAACTGTATGTACGCCGAGGGATGGTGCGAGTTCGACGGGGTACGGTATGAGTTCAATCGCGCTAACGGCTCGTTGGGCACGCTCGATTGGGGCAGAGGCGTGTGGACGTACGACAACACCTGGTATTGGGGTAGCGGCCAAATGATTTTGGAGTCGGGCGACCGCTTCGGCTACAATATCGGCTACGGCTTCGGCAACACGTCGGCCGCCACCGAAAATATGCTGTTCTTCAACGGCAAATCTCACAAGTTGGACGAGATAACCTTCAACATTCCCAAGGATGCCGAGGGCAACTATGTCTATATGGAGCCTTGGACGTTCACGTCCAACGACGGGCGTTTCGAGATGAGTTTCGTGCCCGTATTGGATCGTCAGGCGCCTTTCGATCTGGGCGTATTGTGCATGATACCCCACCAAGTCTTCGGTCGCCTCACGGGCAAGGCCGTGCTGGACGACGGCACGGTCATCGAGGTCAAGGACAGGCTGGTCTTTGCCGAGCACGTGCACAACAAGTGGTGACGGTATGGCGGAGTACGACGTAGAGTTTATTACGGACGACGAGGCCCCCGATTTCATCGCCCTTTCGGACAACAAAGGCCACGAGGACGAGTTTCTCATCATCGGGTGCGTCGAGGTGGACGCGGTGCACTACGTTTTGGCGGTTCCCGTTTCGCCCGAGACGGTGGAGGAGGCCGAGGAAGATCTGGTGTACGTGTTCGCCGTTCGGCGCGATGGCGACGAGGAGTATTTCGAGTATATCGTGGACGAGGACGTGATCACCGCCGCGTTCGAGCGGTACGACCGACTGTATCGTGAGATCGTGGGCGACGAGGACTGAGTCTATAAAGCGAAATATTAATTTGGTATCAAATAAAAGGAGTACATATTATGCCGTTTTTCAACGATATAGAGCAATTCAAAAACGTATCTCCCGCGTTGCAATGGGCCATATTCATCGTGGCCTGCCTCATCGCGGTAGTCGCCGTTTTTTCCATTTTCGTATCCATTTGGCTGTCCATCAAGTATATGGTGTACAACCGTCGAATGAATTCGCGCAACCTGTCGGGCAAAGAGGCCGCCCGTATGATTTTGGACAAAAACGGGCTACAGCATATCAAAGTGTCCGTGGTGGGCTCGATGCTGTTCGGCAACAGCTATTCGCACTATTTCAAAAAGGTGCGTTTGAGAAGATTGACCACCAAGAAGCCCAGCATCACCTCGTTGGCTATGGGCGCCGAGAAGTCTGCGTTGGCCATTTTGGACAAAGAGGGCGATAAGGATATGCGTACGCGCGTCATTCTCACCCCCTTGATGTATTTGGGCCCCTTCGCGTTCATTCCCATCTTGCTGATCGGCGTGGCTATCGACTTTTTGGTGTTTGGCTTCAACGGCGTGGGCACCATCATCGCCGCCGCAGTGGGTTTGGCCATCTATTCGGTCTCATTCGTGCTGTCCGTCATGACCTTGAAGACGGAGAAGAAAGCACAGCAAAGAGCGTGCGAAATTCTCCGCAAAGACAATATGGCCACGGATGAAGAAATCGAAATGATGCGCAAACTCTTCAAGTTGTACAATATCCAATATATCAACGACATTATCATGGAGTTTTTGCAACTCTTGCTCAAAGTGTTGGAGATCATCGCCAAACTGCAAGGCAATTCTTCGTCGTCTTCGAGCAGCAGTAATCGTTAAACCCTTCGTATGCCGAGGTGCCGCGTCTTTTGCGGCGCCTCGCTTTTATTTTGAAAAGCCTATCGCCTTTGGGTCGATTGCGATAAAGGTAAGCGTATGATTTCATTGTTGATCGCATTTGCCGTGCTTATCGTCGGCTATTGCATTTATAGTCGTGTGGCCGAAAAAGCGTTCGGCGTGGACGGACGACTCACGCCCGCCGTCGCCATCAACGACGGCGTGGACTGCGTGCCGATGAAGACGTGGAAGGCGTTTTTGGTGCAACTTCTCAATATCGCGGGCACCGGTCCCATCTTCGGCGCTCTGATGGGCGCGGTGTTCGGGCCCGTCGTCTTTTTGTGGATCGTCTTCGGCTCCATTTTGGGCGGCGCGGTACACGACTATATGTCGGGTATGATCAGTTCGCGCCACGGCGGCGCGTCCATTGCCGAATTGTCGGGTACCTACCTCGGCAAGGTCGCCAAATGGGTGATGCGCATTTTTTCGGTGGTGCTGTTGGTGCTGTGCGGCACGGTGTTCGTCACCAGCCCCGCGGCGCTATTGGCCAAGCTGGTGCCCGTGCCCTGGATGAACGGCACGTTTTGGGCCATCATCATTCTCGTCTACTATTTGTTGGCGACCTTGTTGCCCATCGACAAACTCATCGGCAAACTCTATCCCGTGTTCGGCGTACTGCTCATCGTGATGGCGGCGGCCGTGTTGGGCGGCATAGCGTTTTCGGGCGGCAAGTACGTCATTCCCGAGTTGACGCTTGACAATCTGCACCCCACCGGCACGCCCGTGTGGCCCTATATGTTTATCACGGTGGCCTGCGGCGCGGTGTCGGGATTCCACGCCACCCAATCGCCCATGGTCGCCAAGTGTATCCTCAACGAGCGGGTGGGGCGCAAGGTCTTCTACGGTGCGATGATTAGCGAATCGGTCATCGCCCTCGTGTGGGCGGCCGCGGGCGTGGCGTTTTACGGCACCACCCAACTGCTCAACGAGGCCCTTGCGGGCGGCGCGTCCAACGTGGTGTACGAGATATCCACGGGTGTGTTGGGCGTGTTCGGCGGCGTGTTGGCCGTGGCGGGCGTGATCGTTTGCCCCATTACATCGGGCGACACGGCGTTCCGCGGCGCGCGCCTTATTCTCGCCGAGACCTTCCGTCTCGATCAAAAGAAAATACGCAACCGCTTGCTCATCACCATACCCTTGCTGGCCGTGGGTGGGTTGCTCACTTGGTTTGCCATCGCCAACGACAACGGGTTCGGCATTATATGGCGGTATTTCTCCTGGAGCAATCAAACCTTGGCGATGATCGCTTTGTGGGTGGCCACCGCGTACCTCGTGCGCAAGGGGCGTTACCGTTTCGGCTCTCTGTTGACGGCGTTGCCCGCCACCTTTATGTCGGCGGTCAGCATGACCTACATTCTCGCGGCGTCCGAAGGCTTCCGCCTGCCTACGCGGGTAGCCTATCCCATAGGCGGTGCGTTCGCGGGGGCGTTGTTCGTCGTTTACGTCGTGTTGTGGGCGTATTGCGCCCGCCGTCGCCTCATAGAACCCGTTGAGCCCGCCGACCTCGACGAGGAAACCGATTCGGCGCCTACTTTTGACGAAGGTATTACGGCGGAGAGCGCTTCGGACGAAGTCGCGGCGGAAACGTCCGCCCCTGCGCTCGGCGATCAAGAGGCGGTTTCGTCGGTTGAAGACATAGAATAACATGGAAATAAAATTACCCCAAGCGTTTTGCGAACGAATGACGCGTCAGTTGGGCGACGAATACGCCGCCTTCGCGGCGACCTACCATAGGGAGGCCGCCAAGGGCTTGCGCGTCAATCGGCGGTTCGTGTCGGACGAGACGCTCTTGTCCGCGTTGGGGTGTGAATTTGCGCCCATTCCCTATCAAGCGGGCGGCTATCGCTACCGCGGCGAGTTGGGCAAGCATCCACTGCACCACGCGGGTGCGTATTATTTGCAGGATCCGTCGGCTATGCTGGTCGCCAACGCCTACGATTTCCCTCGTGGCGCCACGGTGCTCGACCTATGCGCGGCCCCGGGCGGCAAGAGTACGGCCATCGCGCAGATGATAGGCGAAGAGGGGAGGCTCGTCGCTAACGAAATCGACCTCGGTCGGGCCAAGACGCTTATGGGCAACGTGGAGCGCATGGGATTGACGAACGTCCTCGTTACCTCGCTTACCCCCGACAAAGCGGCCGATACGTTCGGCGCTATCTTCGACGTCGTGGTGGTGGACGCGCCGTGTTCGGGCGAGGGAATGTTTCGCAAAAACCCCTTGGCCGTGGACGAGTGGAGCGAGGACAACGTGCGTATGTGCGCCGAACGGCAACGCCGCATATTGGACTGCGCCGCGCGGTGCGTCAAGGAAGGCGGTCGGTTGCTATACAGCACCTGCACGTTTGCCGAGGAAGAAAACGAGGAGAGCGTGCGCTATTTATTGGATTCGGGCGACTTCGTGGGCGAAACGCCCACCGCGCGCGTCCTTGCCGCCACCACCTATCTTACGTACCCTTTCGCACGGCGATTTTATCCCCATTTGGGCGAGGGCGAAGGGCACTTCGTGGCGGTGCTGCGGCGCGTATCCCCCACCCCCGTACCCCCGAAAATCGCGCCGCCGAAGCGTCTTGGCGGGGCGGAAGCACGTGCGGTGGAATCATTCCTGCGCGAGGTGGCCCTTGCGCCCATTCGGGCGGAAGCGTGCTACGTGGGCGGGCAGGTGTGTTTGGTGCCCGACGGTATGCCCGTACCGCCTTACGGCGTGTTGTCGGCGGGCGTCAAAGTGGGCGAAGTGACGGCAGGGCGCAAAGGCCTTCGGGTAGAGCCGCATCACATGGTTTTCAAATGCCTGCCGCTACGCAACGGACTTGATTTGGCTTTGGACGACGACCGCCTTTTGCGTTATCTGCACGGCGAGACCATCCTCGCGGACGTGGCGGACGGATGGGGCGTTCTGCGCGTTTTGGGTTGTCCGTTGGGCGGCTACAAGGCGGTGGACGGCGTGCTCAAAAACCACTATCCCAAAGGACTGCGCACGACGTAGCGCACGGCAAAAAGCAAAACGGCATACGCCGCAAACCGTTGCGGCATGACCGACAAAGCGGGCGATATACGAGTAACGGTATTCGCCGAATATACCCCCCCCACGGGGCGTGGGGAAGGACGAGCCGTCCTTCCCAAAGGAGAAACGTATGGCAAAGCACGACAATCCCAATCACAAGGCCTATCACAACGAGCACCTCGCGCGGCGGCACGAGATCAAACGCGTCTATCACCTCAAACGCCACGCGCTCAAAGCGCAGAAAGGGGAGATGGAGCGGGTAGAATACCGCGTCAAACGGCGCACCCTGCACCTCGAACGCAAAGTGGCCAAGAACGCGCTCAAAGAGGAGCGCCGCACCTTCCGCCGCGAGCACAAATTGCCCCTCTATCCCATCATGGCCGACGTCTTCGATGTGGCCGAGGAGTCGCGCGCCGAGCCTAACAGCCGCACGCCGTTCGACCAAGAGGTACGCGTGCAAAAGAACGTTGTCTACAAGACGGTGGACGGCGAGGATTTGGTGATGGATCTGTACTTCCCCGCCGAGATGCAAGAGGGCGTGCGTTATCCCGTGGTGATGGACATACCGGGTGGCGGGTGGATGATCCACAATCGCCCGCGCCGCGACGGATACGCGCGCTGTTTCGCCACGATGGGCGCGGTGGTCGCCGTCATCGACCATCGGCTTTGCCCCCGCGTGTTTTTCCCCATCAACCTCGCGGACTGCATAGACGCCTACAACTATTTGGTGGACCACGCCGACCTCTATAGCATCGACCCCGACAATATCGTGGTGACGGGGGACAGTTCGGGCGGTCACCTCTCGGCGTGCGTAGGCGCGGCGGCAAGCAGCCCCGAGTACGTAGCCAAGACGGGCGTGCCCGCGCTCAAGACCAAGCCCGTAGGGCTTATCCTCATCAGCGGTGCGTTCAATTTCGAGCGTATGTACCATATCCCCATGACCAATACGCTCATCGTGCGCTACGTGTCCGGTCAACCCACGCGCAAGGCCTTTCGCCGTTGGCAGTATTACAAAGAGGCCAATCCGCAGAATTATATCAATCCCGACTATCCCGAGTGCTACAACAACGGGGGTGCTACCGACTTTCTCTGCTTGGGCGAGGCCGCCTATATGGCCAAGCAACTCAACAAGCACGGCGTTCGCAACGAGGTGCGCATAGGCCGCAACTTCTTCAACAGCGACCATTGCTACGTCTTGCGCTTCCCCTTCGCGCCCGCTCGTCGGGACGCTTTGGACCTCTACCGCTGGTATCGTGACCGCGAGGCGCGATTGGGCGTAGACCTCTCGGCGGGCTTCGGGCGCGTGGAGACTTTCCTCACGCAATACGAGGACGTGATGGCGGGCAAGGTGAAGTGTTAGCGCTATGGTCAGACAACGGGTGTGGATCGTCATAGTGGCGGCGTTGGCCGCGGTCGCCGTCGTGGCGGCGGTTTTGCTATGGTGTTTGCCCCGTCGTGGCGGCGCGGTGGCCACCGTGTACGTGGACGGCGTAGAGGTCTATTCGGTGGACCTTGCGCAAATAGACGCGCCGTATGAAAAAGTCATCACCACCCCCTACGGCATCAATACGCTGGCCTTTGAAAAGGGGCGCGTGCGCGTGGTGTCCGCCGACTGCGAGGGCGCGGACTGCGTGCACCAGGGGTGGACGAGTTCGAGCGGGCGGCCCTTGGTGTGCCTGCCCCACCGATTGGTCGTGCGGATAACCGACCGAGACGACAACGCCGTGGTACAATGATATGGACGAGCGCGAAGTAGACGACTCCTTGCAGGAGAAAAATGCGGCGACGGACGGCGATACGCCTTTGGGAAAGGCGGCTTCGTGCGCGTCGGTCGAGGAGACCGCACGAGGAGAGGCCGACGTGCCCGCGAAGCGGCGGTCGCGCGTCAAGGTGGTCAAGCGGGTGGCCTACGACGCTATTTTCGCGGCATTGGCGTTGGCCATGTTCGTGGTGGAGGCGCAGATCCCCTTGCCTTTGCCCATTCCGGGCGTCAAATTGGGGCTTAGCAATATCGTCAGCCTGTTCGCTACGTTTGCCCTCGGTCCCGTGGACGCCGCTATCATTCTCTTGGTACGCATAGGGTTGGGCAGTCTGTTTTCGGGTTCGTTGACCGCTTTTCTCTACAGCCTTGCGGGTGGCGTCGCGTGTTACCTCGTCACGCTTCTATTGTATTTCGTTTTATCCCCCCGTCAAATATGGGTGGCGGGCGTCTTCGGCGCGGTCACGCACGTTTCGGCACAGGTGGCGGTGGCGGCGTTGCTCACCTCGACCGCGGCCGTGTTTTACTACCTTCCCGTCCTCGTCGCCATCTCGGTGGGCACGGGGCTTCTCACGGGGCTTTTGGCACAATTTATCTACCTACGTACCCATAGATTCTTTGCCGATTACCACGTTTTACCCTACGAAAAACGCCAAAGAAAAAAGCCCGCCGACGAGTAACCCCGTTGCGGACTTTTCTTTTATATAGTATCTTAAATCGGTTTTCAGTACGGTTTCAGGCTATTCAAAAACAACTCCAAAAAGTTCTTTTGTTCTTGGGTAAGAGTTGCGAGCGAAAAGTCGATTTTGCCATCTGCCCCGTTTGTATTCGCAGAAAAGAACTCGTGTAGCGATACCGACAAGGCATCGCATATATAGCCGAGGTATTCTACGGTAGGGCTTTTTTCGCCTTTCTCTAGTTGATATATATACGTGGGAGATACGCCCGCCTTGTTGGCCAATTCGTTGCGGTTCATTTTACGTTCTTCGCGCAGTTGTCGTATCCTCGCGCCTACCGTTGCATTATCCATAGTCACCCCTCAAATATTATACGATAGTTTAATAATATCCCATATTGCTCTATGATATTAAAACTATAGCATTGACAATGCTACACTATCGTGATATAATCAAATCATTATAGTTTACGACAAGGAGATAATTATGAAAAAGGGTTTATTTGTTTTCGTATGCTTGATAGTGATATTGACGATTTCTCTCATAGGATGTATATCGACGGAAACGCTTAACGGAAGTCTCGAGAAAGCGGCAAAAAAAGAGAATGCGACTAAACAAGAGGACGCATCCAATGAAATCAAATTAACGTTGAGTAACTATGATTATTATTTGACGATTTCCAAAGACGTTACGAGCAGCGGCACTTATGCGGGTGGAACGTTTCGCATTGTGTTTTACAAGGTTAGAGTGACCGGTGCTATATCCGGCTTGTATCAGGATTGTGCTCTCTACTACAAAGTCGGGGCAGACGGCGAGGAAAGCGAAGTCAAATTGAATGCGGCGGGGAATGCGGAGTTCATTTATTCAAGTAGCAATGAAAAAGAACTCACGTTTGTTCGTGTAAAAGGAAAAATTGTACGCTAAATAAACAACAAAAAATAGCAATAAAAATGGGCTGTCCTGTGACAGCCCAAATCTTTTTAGCGGTTACCATAGGCAACGATTTCGCGCTTAGCGCGCCCACAACTTGCGCAAAAGCACAAATTTCGCTCAAGGCAAAAAAATCGGATTTTATCTTTTTATACCATATCCTCGTAGATAGCGCGGATACATTTCTCGAAGTCGGCGTTGGCGATGCCCACGGTGATATTGATTTCGCGGGTGCCTTGCGCGATGGTCTTGATGTTGATGCCGTGCTTGCCGAAGATGGAGAAGATGGCGCCCGAGATACCCGTATTGGTGACCATATTGCGCCCGACCACAGCCACCAAAGCAAGGTCGTTGTCAATATCCACCGACGTCACCTCGGGCAGTTTGGCTATCTCGGTGAGAATGTCGTAGGTCACTTTTTCGGTGTACTTTGCCTCCACGATGACGTTGAAGGAGTCTATTGCGGTGGGAATGTGTTCCACCGGCACCGCAAATTTGTCGAAGATATCCAATACGTCCTTGATGACCTTCAATTTGCTTGCCGCCGTGTCCTTGACGATGGTGAATGCCTTGAAGTTCTTTTTGCCCGCGATGCCCGTGATGGCCTGCTTGCTCTTGGCCGCGTCCTTGCATATCTTGGTGCCCTTGTCCTCGGGGGCGTTGGTGTTGAGGATATAGATGGGAATGTTGATCTCGCGGATGGGCAGAATGGTCTCCTCGTGCAATACGCTCGCGCCCATATAGGACAACTCGCGCAATTCGTCGTAGGTGACTTCGGCGATATGGCGGGGTTTGTCCACGATGCGCGGGTCGGCCATATATACGCCGCTCACGTCCGTCCAATTCTCGTACTTCTCGGCGTTGACGGCCTTGGCGACGATGGCGCCCGTAATGTCCGAGCCACCGCGCGAAAACAGTTTGACCTCGCCCGAGGGATAACTGCCGTAGAAGCCGGGAATGACCACGCGCTGGTATTGCTCGAATGCCGCCGCGATATCCCGCGAGGTGCGCTGATCGTCCACCGTGCCGTCGTAGCGGAAGTGTACCACGTCCACCGCGTCCACGAAGGTGTAGCCTAGATACGCCGCCATCAATTTGGCGCAGAGATACTCGCCGCGGCTCACCAAAAACTCCTCGGTGCACCCTTTGGCGATCTGCGCTTCCAACTTGTCGAACTCGGCCGCCACGTCGTAGTCGATGCCCAACTCGTTGGCGGTCTCTTGGTAGCGCTCGCGTATGACGTTGAGCACGCACTTGTAGTCGGCGCCGTACTTGACGTGCGCGTAGGTGAGGTACAACATATCCGTCACCTTGTAGTCTTCCTTGTTGCGCCTGCCCATAGCGGACACCACCACCAAGCGGCGGTTGGGGTCGGCGAGGACGATATGCTTGATTTTGCTGAATTGTGTGCTGTCGGCGACCGACGAGCCGCCGAATTTACATACGGTAAACATTAGATCTTTCCTTCTTTGATGAGTTTCAATGCGATTTGCACGGCGTTGGCGGCGGCGCCCTTGCGGATATTGTCGCTCACGCAGTACAGAAGAAGCCCGTTTTCACAGGACAGGTCGCGGCGGATACGCCCGACGTACACGAGGTTGTTGCCGTTGGCCACGGTGGACACGGGGTAGATATTGTTTTGGGGATCGTCCAATACCACGATACCTTCGGTCTCGGCCAAAGCCTTGCGGATCTCGTCCAACTCGAAGGGCTTGGCGAGTTCGGCCATGATGGCTACGGCGTGACCGTTGCTGACGGGTACGCGCACGCAGGTCGCCGACACGGGCAGGTTGGGCAGTCCCAAAATCTTCCTGGTCTCGTTGACCATCTTCATTTCCTCTTTGGTGTAGCCGTTGTCGAGGAAGACGTCGATATGCGGTATGCAGGTCTCGGCGATATTGTAGGGATAGAATTGATTGGGCTCGCCTTTGCGGGTGCGCTCGAGGTCGGCTTTGCCTTTCATACCGCTGCCCGAGCAGGCTTGGTAGGTGCTGTACACCACGCGTTTCAACCCCCACTTGTCCTGCAAAGGTTTCAAAGGCAGCACGCTTTGGATGGTGCTGCAGTTGGGGTTGGCGACGATGTTGTTGTGCGTGTCGAAGTCGTCGATATTGATCTCGGGCACGATGAGGGCGCATTCCTCGTTCATACGCCAGGCGCTGCTGTTGTCGATGACCACCGCGCCCGACTTGGCGGCTTCGGGCGCCCATTCGGTGCTGATGGTACCGCCCGCCGAGAAGAGGGCGATCTCGGTGCCTTCGAAGCACCCTTCGCGGAGTTCTTCCACCGTGTACTCTTTGCCCTCGTACACGATCACCTTGCCCGCCGACTTGGCGCTGGCGAACAGGCGCAGGTTGGCGATGGGGAAGTTCTCCTCCGCCAAAACTTTGAGAAACGTGCTACCCACCAGACCGGTGGCGCCTACTACGGCTACGTTATATTGTTTCATATTTTGTCCTCCTTGGGAAAATCCTTGTTGTTGTTTCGTTTAGAAAATGCGTGCGTAGAACGTATAATCGCCGTCTTGGGGCAAGCCGTGCGTGACGCGCGCCACGCCGTCCTTGACGACGTAATAGTCGCTGTCGCGGTCGAAGTTGCTCACGGTGGGATAGACGGCGGCTTTGGGTTGGAAGGCCGCGTTGCCTTGTACGATATCCATTAGATCCGCGATCATCGCGCTCGCGGTGGGGTAGCGCCCCGCGCCCTTGCCGTAGAGGGACAGCGTGCCGTTGTCGCGGCAGTCGTACACCACCATATTATATTCGTCCGAAGCGGCGGCCAAAAGATGGGTCTTGTCCAAGAGCACGGGCTCGACCGACACTTTCAGACAGCCGTCCGCGAGGGTGGATTGCGCCACCATTTTCAGCACTTTGCCGCGGGCTTCCACGTCCCGCAATATGCTTTCGTCCACCTTGGCGATGCCAAAATGCTTCACTTGGTCGTAGCTGAGTCTGGTGCCGTAGGCAATGTTGGACAATATGCTTATCTTGCGCAGTACGTCCAATCCCTCGATGTCCGCGGTGGGGTCCGCCTCGGCGAAGCCGAGTTTTTGCGCGGTGGCGAGCGCCTCGGCGAAAGATTGCCCTTCGCTCATCCTGGTGAGAATGAAGTTGGTGGTGCCGTTCAATATGCCGTACACGTTTTTGATCTCGTCGAATTGTACTTGGTGCATCAGGGTGCGTATGCAGGGGATGCCGCCGCCCACCGAGGCTTCGCAGAGGAAATACACGCCGTTTTGCTCGGCGAGCGTGAAAAACTCCTCGAAATGCTTGCTGACCACCTCTTTGTTGGAGGTGATGACGCTTTTGCCCGATCGGAGAGCTTTGACGATGCACTCGTGCGCGAATTGGTCGCCGCCCATGGCCTCGAACACCACGTCCACGTCCGCGGCGAGGCATATATCGTCCGCGTTGCCCGTGTAGAGGTCGCCCAATACTTCCTTTTTGTGCGGCAAATCGAAGACCTTTACGGCCTCCACGCCGTACGCGGCGGGCAATTTTTGCACCAAGGCCAAAATGCCGCTACCGATGGTTCCATAACCCAAAATACCTACTTTCATCGTTTTCTCCTATATGTTGATTGCCCCGTCCGCAATGGTCAAGGGCATGATTTTCCAATCTACGTCCACGTCTTTTTCGGTCACGTAGCGGCGACCTACCGCCAAAAGCGTCGGCCCCGCGCCCGACAACGCCACCGCAAAACCCACGTCTTCCAACGTCAGTTTGACGGCGTACGCGCCCTCGATGAGGGGCAGACGATAGGGTTGATGCCAGCGGTCGTTGAAGACGGCTTTGATGAGGTCTATGTCCCCCGTGCGCAAAGCCTCGGGCAACAGCATACAACGCGCCGCGTTGTGTATGGCGTCCGCTCTCGAAAAGGCGGCGGGCACCACTTTTCTCGATTCTTTGGTGGCGAAAGAGAAGGGCGGGACGAGCGCGGTAAAGAATAGGTCGTTCGATACGGGCAAGCCGTAACTGAACACTTCGCCGTCCACGGTCATATTGACCACCAAGCCGCCGAGATACGCGGGCACCACGTTGTCGGGGTGACCTTCCATCTCGGTCATAATGTCGGTGAGAAGACGCCGGGACGCGTCCGCTTTGCCCAAAAGGGCGGCGGCCATCACGCCCGCGACGATGCAGGCCGCGCTGCTGCCCAAGCCCGACGAATAGGGGATATCGGCCTCCAAAAGGCGGATTTTGACGGGCGTGTGCCGCAGGCCCAATCTCGTCTGCGCATAGCGATAGGCGCGCAATACGAGGTTGTCCTCACCGCTGTCTTGGGGCGCGAACCCCGCGAGGACGTCCGCGTCGCTATGGGCGAAGACGAACGTATTGTAAAGTGACAACGCCACGCCCGCTATGTCAAAGGCGGGGCCGAGGTTGGCGCTGGACGCGGGCACCTTGACGGTGACGTGCGGCATCACGAGATCCTTTACCTCGTCTTTGGTGGTGACGTGGCGAGGCACGTCGCTTGCAAACAATTTGGCGATGCCTTGCGGTATGGCGGTCTTGGTGTACGCGGCCACGTCTTTTGCCACCTGCATCTCGTCCTCGGCAATGGGAAGCCCCAAGGCCTCCGCGATGGTGGAGGGGAATTTGTAGGGGTTTGCCGTAGACACGATGAGGGTGTGACGGCCCCCGTCGCGGTAGCACCGACAGGCCACCGCCGTATGCGGATCCACCAAGTAGTTCAGCTCGTCGAAGACCTCGCGGATAGAGGCGAGCGTGGTGGCGTTGTCGCAATAGGCGTAGTCGAAATCTTTGAGGTTGGCCATCACTTCGGGGGATACGGTATAGGCTTTTTGGGTACGCAAGGCTTCCATATAGGCGGCCACTTGCTTGCCGTCGCCGTCGGCGGCGTACCATAGCAACCGTTCGAGGTTGGACGATACCAATATATCCATCGCGGGCGAATAGGTCTTGTGGAAAGGTCTGTCGGCGTCGTAGGTCCCCGTGCGGAAAAAGTCGTACAGCACGTTGTTGGTATTGCTGGCCGAGGTCAAACGACCGATGGGCGTGCCTACCCGTTTGGCGAGGTAGGCCGCGAAAATGTCGCCGAAGTTGCCCGTGGGTACCACCACGTCCAGACTGTCGCCCATCGCGAGTTTGCCCTCTTGGACGAGCGCGAGGTAGGCGTAGACGTAGTAGACCACTTGGGGCACCAGGCGGCCTATGTTGATGGAGTTGGCCGAGGACAACTTGACCGCTTCTTCCCCCTCGGGATAGGCGGCGAACAACTGCTTGACGTAGGTCTGGCAGTCGTCGAAATTGCCTTCCAACGCGTAGGCGTGCGTATGGTCGTCCGTAAAGGAGAGCATTTGCTTCTCCTGCATTTGCGACACGCCGCCCAAGGGATACAGGACGAGGGTGTCGAACCCCTCCGCGCCTTTGAAGCCCGACAGGGCCGCGCCGCCCGTATCGCCCGAGGTGGCCACCAGCACCAAGGTACGGTGGGTCAGCCCCAATTTGCGTTTGGCGACGGCCACGAGGTGGGGCAGGACGGTCAACGCCATATCCTTAAAGGCCAAGGTCGGCCCCCACCACAATTCCAAAAAGGTGCGGTTGCCGAAGGTGGACAGCGCCACTTCGCCCGAGGGAAAGTTCTCGGGGTTGTAGGCTTTGTCGACCACTTCGTCTATCTCTTCCGCGGTGAAATCGTCAAAGAAAAGCGCGAAGACTTTGCGGGCCACGTCGCGGTAGCTTGCGCCCGCGAGGGCCGTCAGATCCAATTCGTTCAGGCGTTCCGGCACGAAAAGACCGCCGTCACGGGCGATGCCCTCGACGATGGCGGTGCTGGCCGATACTCGTTCGTTTCCGCGTGTGCTGACGTACATAAATTCACCTTCGGAGCGCAAGATCGCCGCTCCTACGGGGTGTCGATTTTGTTTATTAAACAAAACCCCGTATAACCATCATACAATATTTGTACCCCAAAAACCAAACGAAGAAAGGTGTATTTGCAAAAAATAAGCGCAAATATGGCTATTTTTTTGCGATTATTTACAAAAGAACGCCCGAAGACAAAGAACTTCCTCGGGCGTTGCGTCGTTAAAGCGCGTTTATTCGTCGTTTTTTCGTTCGTATTTGTCGCACAAGGCGTTGATTTGGTTGGTGAAACGCGCCAATTCTTTGTTGGCGCCCCCTCTGTTTTGCTCGATGACGTTCATGAGGCGTTTGCCCGCCAGGCGCAAGGCCTCGAATACGGCCACGGCGCGGCGGTGCGCCTTCACTTTCTTGGGCACTTCCTTGACGGGGGCTTTGTACAGACAACTGCCGTCCGCGAGGTCGAATTCGTCCCCGCTGTAGGGGGCTACGGCTTCCACGCCGAGGCGCACTTTGACTGTCTCGGCGAAGACGTCCGTCACCGCGCTTTCCCCGTGGTTGACGAACACTTTTTGGGCCTCGGTGGTCTTGAGCCAATCCAAAAGCATATCTCTGTCCGCGTGGCAACTCGTGCCTTTCATCGCCATAATATGCGCCTTGACGGCTATCTCCTCGCCGAATATCTCCACGTAGGCGGCGCCGTCCAGCAGTTTGCGCCCCAACGTGCCTTCGGTTTGGTAGCCCACGAACAGCACGGTGCATTCCTCCCGCCACAAGTTGTGTTTGAGGTGGTGACGGATTCTGCCCGCGTCGCACATACCCGCCGCCGATATGATGACTTTGGGCGTTGGATTCGTGTTGATGGCGCGCGACTCCTGCTCGGTGACCGACAGGTGCAGGTTGCCGAAGCCGATGGGGTTGACGCCCTCGGCCATCAAAGCGAGGGCTTCCTCGTTGAGATAGCCTTCGAGGTCTTGGCTGTATATATGCGTGGCGTCCACGGCCAACGGACTGTCCAAATAGACCGGAAAGTCGGGGTACGAGGGTACCTTTTTGCGTTCCTTGATGATGCGCAAGAGGTACAGTAGTTCCTGCGTTCTGCCCACCGCGAAAGAGGGTATTACCACGTTGCCGCCTCGTTTGAGCGTCTCTTCTATGACGGTGGACAACTGCTCCACGAAGTCCTCTCGTTCTCCGTGCAGGCGGTCGCCGTAGGTAGATTCCACCACGGCGTAGTCGCACGTGGGCGGAGTGGCGGTGGCGCGTATGAGCGGGCGGGGCGGGTTGCCCAAATCGCCCGAGAAGAGAATGCGGCGGTTTTGGCCGTCTTCGGTGATATCGAACAAAGCGGACGCCGAGCCCAAGAGGTGCCCCGCGTCGTAAAAGGTGACGGTCAGCCCGTCCGCAATGCGCACGGTGTCCCCGTAGGCGTAGCCGTCGAACATATCCATCGCGCGTTCCACGTCCTCGGCGGTGTAGAGGGGCTTATATTCCTCTTCGTCCGCGCGTTTGGCGCGGCGATTGCGCCACTTGGCCTCGAACTCCTGCACGTGGGCGGAGTCGCGCAACATTATCGCGCACAGGCGCTTGGTCGCTTCGGTGGTGAGAATGGGCGCGTCGTAGCCGTTGGCGACGAGGAAAGGAATCTTGCCCGAGTGGTCGATATGCGCGTGCGTCAGCACCATCGCGTCTATTTGGGTGGTCGCCACGGGCAACTCGCACGTCTCGAACATTTTGGGCCCTTGCTCCAATCCGCAATCTATCAAAACGCGTTTGCCGCACGCTTCCAAAAGGGTGCAGGACCCCGTCACGTTGTGCGCCGCGCCGATAAAGGTAATTTTCATAAACTCGTCTCCTCCGGTCGCAATCGTAGGAAAAGTCAAGGACTTTTCTCCTTACAGTATATACCAAAAACGCTCAAAATGCAATAGTCAACTTTCACGGACGGCGCGCGGGGCATAAAGGCGAGGGCACCCGCATATCTTTTGGTATGGAAAACCAAGCGCATACCCTGACTATCGCCACCAAAATCACCGTTACGGGCGTGGAAAACGTCCTCACCATGACCGACAAGTTGGTCGAAGTAGCCCTGGCGGACAACGTGTTGAGCCTCTCGGGCGTGGGCTTTACGCCTTTGCACCTATCGGTAGAGGAGGGCAAGTTGGTGCTGGCGGGGAGCGTTTCGTCCCTGCGGTACGCCAAACAGGCGGGCAAAGAGTCCTTTTTCAAGAGGTTGATGAAATGAATACGGTCGATATGCAGCCTTTGGTCTTTTTGGCGTGTTTGGGCGCGGGCGTATTCTCCGCGCTGTTCTACGGTTTTTTGTACGTCGTACGCGTTCTCGCCAAAGGGCGCAAGGCCGTGGAACTCCTTGCGGACGCCGTATTCGTGTCCGTCGCGGCCACTTCCTATTTTCTCGTTTTGTTCTATACGGGATTCGGCGAAATGCGTTTTTACACGGTGGCGGCTTTCTTGGGCGGATTCTTCGCGTTGTACGCGCTGTTGTATCCCCTCAAAGACAAGGTCAAGGCGCATCTTACGCAAGGTAAATCCATCAAGCCTCACCTCGACCGCCTGTTCAAAAAAGGCCGAAAAGACGAGGCGAAGCAATAGCGTTTTGCGTCGGCGTGCCGTTTGGCACGCTATTTCGTTTCGGGCAGATACCGCGCCACGATACCCCAAGGCGGGGTGACCAAGCGGTTGTTGACGAGCCAAAATACGGGGGTGTCCAACGCCATGCTTTCGGGCGGGAAGACGGCGTAGCCGTCCGTGAAGATGATGATGCCCGTGATCTCTTCTTTTTCGTAGAGGTGCTTGCGGAAATAGTCGAACACCGCGTGGAAGTTGGTGCCGCCGCCCCCTCTGGGAACGATCTTGCGCACGTCTTCGAAGGTCTCGAAGTCCACGGGCTCGGTGACCTTGGCGTCGAAAAAGGACAATTTGCCCGATAGAGCGCCCCCGAATTGGTCTATACCGCCCTTTATCTCGCTGAACGCCCGCGCCATATCTGCGTTGGAGATGGAGCCCGAGGTGTCCATCACGAGCCACAGGTTTTTCACCGTATCGGTCGGCTCGTTGAAGTCGGGCAAAAACACGTCCGCAAAGCGCCTGTCGGGGGGCATGAAGGAGTAGTCGGTCACGTCGGTCTGTATGAAGTTTTGGAGTAAGAGCCGCCAATCGATGGTCGGCCTCGTCAATTCGTCGTAGTAGCGTTTGGCCAATTCCGCGCCCTTGCCCGCGTGTACGCCCTGTTCCATCGTGGTTTTGGCCGCGTCCATAATGCGCCCTTGCCATTCGGCTTTGGCGGCGGCAGATACTTCGCTCCACCGCGAGTGGTCGTCCAGCCGCCCCTCGTCGTAGGCGGACGTGTCGTAGTCCTCGTGCCAATCGCCCGTGCCGTCTTTTGCGTTCGCTTCGTTTTCGCCGCGGGTGCCGCCGCTACGACTGTCGCCGTTCGCATCGTCCGCGTCGGTTTGCTCGTTGCCGCCTTCGCCCTCGTCGTCGCCCATCGGCCCTCCCGCCGTATCGCTTTTTTTGCGTTTTTTGCCGCTCTTGTGCGGTTTGAGCGTATCGAGGAGCATTTTGTACACGTCCTCGGCGGTGTAGAGGTAGCCCTCTTTTCCGTTGGGCTCGAGGTGGATGAGTTCGGTGCCCTTCACCGTAACGTCCAGCCCCAATGTATGCAGAATTGTGCTGTTGACCACGATATCCGCGGCGATGTTGTAGAGTAGTTGATTGTACCCCCGCCCGCGGAAACAATGCCCCAACACCACGTGCATCAGCTCGTGCAGCATCACCACTTCCAATTCGTCCCGCGGCATATCCTCGCAGAACGCTTGGCCGAAATACACCCGTTCGCCGTCCGTGCAAGCGGTGGGGCATTGGGTATCGACGGCAAAAATAAGGCTGTGCATCAGCAA
Organism: Clostridia bacterium; assembly: GCA_017394805.1. Classification (NCBI taxonomy): domain Bacteria; kingdom Bacillati; phylum Bacillota; class Clostridia; species Clostridia bacterium. The sequence goes on from JAFPXC010000007.1 coordinate 95,677, forward strand.
GCCGAAAAAGGTGCTGCGTTCCAACACGTCTATTTTGCAGGCGATGATATTTTCGACTAATTTGCGTTGGTCCATTTAGAAAAGGTTGGCGTGCTTACCCACCCATTGCATGAATTCGGGGATCTGCATCAGTTGCTTTTTGACCGCTTCGCCTTTGGCGAGCATCTCCTTGAAAAAAGTGGCCGTGTAGTCGGGCGGGAAGTTGGTGCTGTAAGCCACCAACGCGCGCGTTTTGGGTAGGTCTTTGCAGTCGCCCACGGCGGCTACGAAGAGGCGCACCGTGGCGTACAAAGCGTCGGGCGACTTGGGCACGGCTTGGTATTCGCCCGCAATGATTTTTTTGACGCTGGGCAAGGTGGCGTGCGTGCGGCACCAAGAGGAAAATTCGTTGGCGACGCCTACGCCCACCAAGCCCGCGATCATCGGGTAGGCCTCTTTCACTTCGGCGTAACAGCCTTGCAGTAAGACGTTGCTCACCATCTCCCAACTGCGCGGCGTGGCGTAGGCCACGTCGTCGTTGCCGCCGTTGAACGTGCACAGCAGATCCTGTCGGTTGGACAAAAAAACCACTACACGTAGGTCGAGTTTTTGCGCCGTCGCCCATTCTCGCCATGCGTCGAAGTCCACGTCTATCTGCAAGTGACACATACGGTTGGCGAGTGCTTTCGGCATCTTGTAGGCCACCGATTTGTCGGTGACGCGGTTGCCTGCGGCGATGACGATGCAGTTGTCGGGCAGGCGGTGCTCGCCGATGACTCTATCGAGGGTGATTTGGTAGGCCGCCGCCTGCACCGAGGGGAGCGCGGCCGATATTTCGTCCAAAAACAATATGTTCACGGTGTCCGCGTCCGCGCGCATATCGAAAATCTTGGGTCGTAGCCAAATGGCGAAGGTCTTGCTTTGGTCTGCGGTGGGAATACCCCTGAGGTCGATGGGGTTGAATAGCAGTAGGCGCACGTCGGTGACTTCCACCTTTTTGCCCGTATGCCGACGTATGTATTGCGCAAGTTGCCGTACGCCCTGCGATTTGCCCACGCCGGGAATGCCCCACAGCATGACGGCGGGCACTTTCCACACGGGTTCGCCGCTTTGAATGGTATTGACGTACAACGCGCCCAGCGAGTCCACCATAGCGGTGGGGGACATACCCACTATGCCCGTCGATTGTATTTCGGTTTTACTCATCGTCGTTCACTCCCAATTCTTTGTCAAGTTTTGCGAGGGTCTCCCTCGTTTTTTCGATTTCTTCTTCCAGATTGTCCACCCGCGACAACTCCTTTTGCGCGTCTTCGAGTTCGGCGGAGAGGTCGTTGAGGCGGTTTTTCAGCTCGGCCGCCCGCACGCCGAATCCGTTGAGAATGCGATCCACCGCCGCCATCGCGCTCAGGGCCGAGCCGGCGATATCGAGGTCGGTGCGCCAATCGAAGGAGCCGCGCACGATAAGACGCGGATTATTATACACCATTCGTTGGGGTATCACCAACTTAAATCCTCTGTATTCCGCCAGCAACTCCTCTTCGGGGCGGTCTACGTCCAACGCGATGGCCGCGGTGATGATTTCGCCTATTTGACGGCGGTTTACCTGGTCGGCCTTGTGCGCCTCGTAGGTGCGGTTGTCGGCCTTACAGCACTTGATGAGCAGTTTGATATGCTCTATCTCGGCGGGAATGTATTGCAGTTTGTAATGCAGTTGCTCGTCGCGCTCGGCTTTGCATTTGGACAGTAGCACCAAGCGCACCAACTTGTTGGCGGTCTCCACGCGCTCTTTGATGCGCGGATCGCCGATGGCCAAGGCTTTGATCTGGGCGTAGGTGAGCGTCAGCCCGTCCACGTCCTCGCCGTCGCGGCGGTCGAGGCTGTTGTAGAGCAGTTGACTGATGAAGCGCTGTTTGCTTTCGAGTAGTTGCCACGAATAGGCGTCGAAACTGCCGTCCGTGATATAGCGGTATATCTCCACGTCGTCGTTTTGGTTGCCTTGCCGTAGCATACGCCCCTCTCGTTGCACCATATCGGCGGGACGCCACGGTACGTCCAAGTGATGCACGGCAAAGAGGCGGCGCTGGACGTTGACGCCCGTCCCCAATTTGAAGGTGCTGCCGATGAGCACGCGCACGGCGCCCTCGTTGACCGCCGCAAACAAAGCCTGTTTTTCGAGGTCGGATTTGGCGTCGTGGATATAGGCGATCTGGTCGTTCGGCACGCCGAGTCCCACCAATAGCCTGCGCATTTCGTCGTACGCGTTGAAGGTGGACTTGGGCGCGGAAATATCGCAAAACACGAGTTGGGTCACCAAGGGCTTGTCCCGCCATATCGTATATACGTTTTCGGCGCAGGCCTCCACTTTGCTGTGGCGGTAGGGCTGTGCGGTCGGATCGACCAATCGCATATCGAGGGCGGCTTTGCGCCCGTCCACGGTCACTTTCAAGAGGTTGTCGCCCGGTTCGCTATTGTGCGCGCGGATATCTTCGGCGCGGTCGGCCAAAGAAAGTATGTACTCGTACTGTTCTTTGGAGCGGGGTACCACGATATTGTGGTAGTCCACCGTGCCGCGGAAGAGGTTTTCGTTGTCTTCGAGGTGGAAGTCGGCCACCGAGGCGAAAATATTGGTGAGTTCGGGCAGGTTGTGGAAGCGGTTGAAGCGCCGCCGCATACGGTAATTGACGGCGTCCACGTCTATCTCGAAGTCCTCGCTTTGTTCACCGAACATCAGCGCCCATTCGTCGAAGCTGTCCAACCCCAAGAAGTGCAGTTGCCCCGGCTGCAAAAACTTCTGCATGACGTACATATCGGCGATGGTGTTGGTGATGGGCGTACCCGTGGCAAACACGATGGACTTCGCGCCCGTATAACGCGACAGCACGCGCACTTTGAGGTGCATATCGTCCGCGTGGGCGCTCGCGGCCTTTTGGAAGAAGTTGCCGCTTTGCCCGCCCAAGGTGATGTTTTTGAAGTTGTGCGCCTCGTCCACGAAGAGGCTGTTGACGCGCAGGTCTTCGAACTTGATGCCCGGCGCCTCCAGTTGCATTTTGCCCTCCACCGTGAGTATCTTGTCGGCCAATTCGCGGCGGTACACGGCGTATTCGGGGGTGTCCGGCAGGTCGTTCAACTCGTGGCGAAGCTCGTTCCGCACGCGCTTCAATCCCACGGGAATGGCGCCGAAACTGCTATAGGCCATCACGACGGCGTCGTAGTCTTCGGTCTTGATGCGTCGTAGCACCGCCTGCCGCTTTTTGGGCGTGAAGTCCTTGGGGTACACCACGTACACGCGGGCTTGCGGGTAGAGGGTGTAGAAGGCCTCTTCCCATTGTCCCAAAATGTTGTTGGGCACCACGAAGAGGTTTTTTTCGGATAGTTTCATACGCCGCATTTCCATCGCGGCGGCGATCATGATATAGGTCTTGCCCGTACCCACGCTGTGCGCCAAAAGGGTGGAACGTGAGGCGATAATTCGCGCCACGGCGTCCTTTTGGTGGGGGTACATGGTGATGACGGGATTCTTGCCGGGCAGGGAGAGGAAGGAGCCGTTGTAGCGGCGCGCCTTGATACAGCCGTAGCGGCGGTAGAAGATGTCTTCCAGCGTTTCGCGCACCTTGTCGTTGCCTTTGACGTAGCGGTTGAAGGCTTCGATGATATTGTTTTGCGCTTCCCTTGCGAGGGCTGTTTCGGCGTTGTTGACCGTGCGCTCGAAGCGCTGGTTCCTTGCGTAGCCCGGTTGATACACGCGGTTGACGTCGTATATGACGATGGCTTTGTTGTTGAGGGTGTCCTCGATGATTTGGGGCGGCGAAATGCGTTTGGTGCCGTAGCCCGTGGAGAACTTTTCGCCGTAGCGCACCTTCCAACGATTCAGGCGGGTGTCGTGTACCACGCCGTCTTTCAGTTTGAACCCCAGGTGCAGTAGGTCCACGACGAAATCGTTGACGATCTCGGCGGGTATCCAGGGCGAACCCAGCGTGTAGTATATTTGGTCGGTGGTCAAACGCACGGGCAACAGTTTTTCCAGCGCCTCCACGTTGGCGTCGAAGTAGCCTTGATATTTCTCGTTGGCGGCTTTGGCCGTCTCGTATTTTTGCAGAACGTTGCCCGAAAGGTACTCGTCCGAAGTCACCCACCCCTTGTAGAACACTTCGTTCCACTCCTTGGGGTTTTGGTAGACGCTCCCCGTCAGGCGCAGCAACCGCACGGTCTCGGCGAGATCCCGCCCCGCGATGGCCGCCACGTATTCCATATCCACCTTGCCGAGTTCGGCGAGGCTGTGCATCAAGGCGTCTTCGAGATTGTCCACCGTTTCGGTGGGCGCTTCGGCGGCGAAGGGGTTTACGTAGTCGGTGGGCAGGTCGTACGAGGTCACTTTTTTGACGTGTTCGGCTTGCCGCTTGGCTTCTTCTTCGGCTTTTTTCTCCTCGAGCAGTTTGTTGCGCTCTTCGCCGTAGCCCAAGTCGGCCAGTACCTTTTCGCCCAGTTTGGCCGCTTCTTCGTCGCTCATCGTTTGGCAGATGGCTTCGGTGTGGCGGTCGATGGCCTCCCGTATCTCGTCCGCCGTGCTGTCCTCGGCGATACGCAGGTCCGCGAGGGGTTCTTTGGGCGCGTCGCTCGCGCCGACCTCTATTGGGTCGGATAGACACAAATCCCCGTCGCTCGCGGCTACGGGGTTGGGTGCGGTCGTGTCGCTTGCGGTCACCTCTTCGTCGGGTGTGCCGTAGGCGGCCAAAACGTCTCGTGCGGCTCGTTCTTCTTTTTCGTTTATCTCTTCCATATTCCTCTTATCGTATAATCTCGTCAACGCGCAAATAATGCGTGCTTGCGCGTTCGCTTCCATTATATAGTATTAGCCCCGTTTTCGACAAATGGAAACACGCCATTGACAAAAAAACGCTCGGCGTTTTGCGGGCGGCTCGATAAGAGAGAGAAAAACGCGGTTTTCAGGATTCTTTCGCCTTTCGTTTCGCCTTCAGTCGGGCGATTTTCTTCACCTCGTCTTGGGCGGACAGGTGGAACTTGTTGGTTTGTCCGGCACTCGCTTTGGTCTTGTTGCGCATAATACCTCCTCGTCGCACGCCTATTGCCTTGGCGCGCGCCGTATTTCGGGCGTTAGTATGCGCGGGGCAGGGCGGTACGATACGATTTTCGCAAAAAGGGTAGCGCGGAAGGAAAAATTATGGTATAATTAATAATTATACGAACGTGGAGGACGGAATGAATCCCAAGACGATGGCGGCACTGGCCGCCGAAGCTATGCAAAAGCAGTTGGACGTCACCCCCAAGCCCGGCTTGGTGGACAAGAACGGAACGGGGGCGCACGTCGATTTGGACTATGCCACCATGCAAAAGGTCATCGCCATGCTCGTGCCCCATTGGGAGACCTTCGCCGAGACGGGGCTGTTCCTCGCCGAGAAGTCGGACGCCGAGGTTTCCGCCGTGATGGAAAAGGTGGGCGAAGCGGTCATCGACGAGATATTCGCCGTCACGGACGGCGTCAACGTCTACAAGGGCACGGTGTTTTGTCTCGGGCTGTTCATCACGGCCTACTACCGCCTCTACCGCAAGGGTGCGCCCTTGACGCCCGTGACCGTCAGCGACCAGATCGCTCGGTTGGCCGCGCCCATTCGCCGCCGCAAGGACACGCACGGCGATTGGGTCAACGAGAGTTACCAGGTGGGCGGCGCGTTGGCCGAGGCGCAGGCGGGCTACCGCCGTTGGTTGAACGCCTTGCCCCTATTGCGCGAGGCCGTGGCCAAAGGAGAGGAAGCGCGCTTTTTCCTGTACGTGGTGGCCCATCTCGAAGACAGTTGTCTATATTATCGCGCGGGTGCGGAGTTGGCCGGCAACGCGGCCACCATCGCCGCGTATTTGTACGAGCATTACAACGAGGAAGACGTCTTGGCGGCGTGCGCCTATTTCGAGCGTTGCCACCTGTCTACGGGTGGCGCGGGCGATATATTGACGCTGATGCTATTGGCGGACGCCGTATTACGATAGGGGGAAGTATGGAAGAGAAACTCATTGCCAAAGAAAAGGAATATTTAGCGAATACTTTGTCGGTGTTGCGCACGCAGGCCGAGAAGATAGACGCGGAATTGGGAGAGACCGGGCAGACGCTCATCGAGCAACGCCACCGGATATGGGAAAATCTCTCGGATATGGACGACACCGAGCAGTCGCAGGAAGAAACGCAGGCGCAACTCAAAGGGGAGCACTACGTTATGCTCGCCAAGCGGCGCAATATGATCGACAACCTTCTCTACAGCCCCTATTTCGGCAAGGTGGTGTTCGGCGAGACGTCGGACAAGCGCATCGCCTTCTACGTGGGCTTGTCGCAGGTGGACGACGGCAAGGGCGGCATCTACGTCATCGATTGGCGTGCGCCCATCGCCGATTTGTACTACAACTACGACGTGGGCAAGGCGGCCTTCGAAGCGCCCATGGGCACCGTGCGCGGCGAGATATACGCCAAATACCAATTCAAGATAACGGGGGGCGAATTGCGCTTTGTGGTGGATACGTCCACCACCATTCTGGACGAAGTGCTGTTGGCCGAGTTGGGCAAAAACGCCTCGGTCAATATGCGCCAGATAGCGGCCACCATTCAGCGGGAGCAGAACGCCGTCATTCGCCATTCCTACGGCGACAACGTGCTGGTGTTCGGCGTGGCCGGTAGCGGCAAGACGTCCATCGCGCTGCATAGAGTGGCGTACATTCTCTATCATTGCCGCAGTGCGCTCAAAGCGTCGGATATGCTCATCATCACGCCCAACAAGGCGTTCACCAAGTATATCGGCAACGTCTTGCCCGAATTGGGCGAGGAGATGGCCAAGCAGTTGAGCATAGAGGACATCGTGCGCAACGAACTCAGCGAATACTACTACGAAACGCGGCACGAACACCTCGAAAAGATTTACGCCACGCCGCCCGATGAAGCCTCTATCGCGGATATGCGCTACAAGGCGAGCACGCGCTTCGTAGAGGACGTGGAGCGCTTTGCCAAACGGGTGGAGCGCGCCAGCTTCAAGCCCCGCGATTTCGTGGTAGGCAAGACCTACGTCTGTCCCCGCTCCACCTTCGAGGTGCTGTACGGCAAGCGTTTCGCGGCCTATCCCTTGCTCGTTCGTATGAGAAAGATCGTGGAATACGTCGTCAGGGATATGGGCGATACCTATCACAGCAAATTGAGCGCCGCCCTCCGCGACAGGGTGAGCGAAATGATCATGAGTATGTTCACGCGCTACAACACCTTGGCCATGTACCGCATTATGCTGCGGGACCTCGCCGAGAAAGAGGGCGCACCCGTCAAGACGTTCGGCGAGGACGATCCCATTCCGTACGAGGACGTGTTCGGCTTTATCCTCTTCAAGAGCCATATCGAGGGCGTCAGGTTGAAGGGCAACAAGGTCAAGCACCTCTTCATCGACGAGATGCAGGACTATACGCCCGCCCAATACGCCTATTTTAACCGCGTGTTCGGTTGCCCCAAGACCGTCTTGGGCGACGTCAATCAAATGGCAGATCCTTTCCTCAACGTGGGGGACGAAGAGACCGCGCGGGCTATGCTGGGCGGTGAGTCGTGCGTTCGGTTCGATATCAACACGTCCTACCGTTCCACCTACGAGATAGCCACCTACGCCAACCGCTTCACCCCCGTCGCCATCACGCCCATCGACCGCCACGGAGAGGAGCCCGTGGTCGCGGCGGTAGCCGCCGAGGACTTGGTGCGCCGCATCAAGGCCGAGGTGGACGTGGCACGCCAAAAGGGGTATACGTCCGTGGCAATTATTGCCAAAAGCGCGGACGAGGCGCGTAGATTGCAGGACGAATTGCGCTCTATCGGCGCGGTGCTTTTGCTCAATGCCGACGCCACCTACGTGGGCGGCGTGGTGGTCACCACGGCCTTTGCCGCCAAGGGTTTCGAGTTCGACCAAGTGATCCTTGCGGACGCTTCGGACGCGTTGTACGCCAACCCGTGGGACGACCGACTTCTCTATATCAGCGTGACCCGCGCTCTGCACCGTTTGGTGGTGCTGTATACGGGCAAACCCAGCCGCTACCTCGGCGTGTGACGGGGGCGGGAGAAATCCAAGGCATAGCCTTGGGAGAAATCCGTGCAGTCGCACGGGAGAAATCCGCTTACGGCGGGATGTGGATGAAAAAATAAATTGCACGCTATGCGTGCGTTGCGGATAGTATAATGATCCGCAACTTGCGCATTGCGCAAACTTCACTCAAGGCCACGCCTTGAACTTCACTTGCAAAGCAAACTTCACTTTCGTGTCCGCGAAAACTTCACCGCGCAGAATGCGCCTTTCCGTATATTTCCGCGTTTTTTCGTCCATCATTCTCCCAAAGGAGAGTGAAGTATGAACCCATTTGAAACGAAAAGCAAATCCGTCAACGAATACTTTATGGATTGGAAGCGGTTGTCACCCAAACCCTACGACAAAAACAAGGCTTCCCCCTACACCAAGGTGCGGCAGATATTGATGAACGGTACCGAGTTCGAGAGCAACTGGTTTTTGCACCAATTCGCCCGCCACACCGCCGACAACGACCTTCGGCGCGCCATCGCCATCGTCCGTCAGCAGGAACAGCAACAGCAAAAGCGCCTTTCCGCCTTGAAACCCACGGACGAGAATATTCTCGAGGTCACCATAGCCTACGAGCAGTTGGCGGTGGACCTTACCGCCATTCTCGCCCAGCGCGAGACCGACCAAAACAATATCAACGCCCTCAATTTCGCCCTTTTGGAAGACTTCGACCACCTGTATCGCTTCGCCAATCTGCTCAAAATGGATTACGGCATAGACGCCGAGCGTTTGGTGGGCGGCTACACCGAGATCACCCCGGGGCGCCCCACCATCGCCGAACACCGTCTGGGCGCGGACAATGTGCGGTACAGTATGGACGGCAAAAAGGCCGAATTGTTCAGCATATTGGTGGGCAATATCATCACCGCCGCCGAACAGCAGACCATGAACTACTATATGAACGTGGGCGCGTTTTACCCCAACGACTACGGGCGCAAAATGTACGCCGAGATCGCCATGATAGAGGAAGAGCACGTCTCCCAATACGAGAGCCTCAAAGACCCCAATATGACCTGGCTTGCCTGTTGGGTGGCGCACGAGTACACCGAGTGCTATCTCTACGCCTCTATGATGCAGGACGAGACCGATTCCCATATCCGCGCCATCTACGCCGAACACTACGAGATGGAAGTCGCCCACCTCAAGATGGCTACCGAACTCTTGGCACGCTACGAGGGCAAGGACTTTTCGACCGTGTTGCCCACCGCCGACTTCCCCGAACTGCTGCGCTTCGGCGGCAACAAGGAGTATATTCGCCAAGTCCTCGCGGGCACCGTGTGGCTGACGGGGGAGAAAGAGGACTACGTTTCGGTCGCCGACCTCAAACCCAACAGCAACTTCGCCATCTACCAATCCAAGGTCAACTCCGCGCCCAACCCTTCGCATACGGTCACCACGATGGCCATCAAGTCCTTGGGCGAGGACTACCGCTTCGAGGACAGCCCCAACCCCGTCAAGGAGTTGCAGAGCCGCAAGCGGGACAACGTCACCGTCGGCCGCCCCGTGAAATAACGGCGTGTGAAATGAGCGATTGAGCGCGAATCCGCTCTTTCGCTCGCGTCACGTACGCGTGGTACGTTAGGCGCTCAACTCATTCGTTTGAATCCGCGCTCCCTCATCTCATTTGACACGCCGTTGGGAGCAAGGGAGCAAGCGTATTGTGTGAAATGAGCGACCTCGCCGCATTCGGGCTGTTTGCTTGCCCCGTTTGCTTTGCGTTCGTCCGACAAAGTATTGATTTTGCGCGTTCGATATGGTACAATATGCGTATGAAACGCATTATGGTAGCGCATAGAACCCATCGCGGCGTTGTGCTCGGCCGATATGCCGACGCGCGTCTTTCGATAGGCCATATCCTTGCTTTCGTCGTCGCCGTTTTGGCGGCGGCGGTATATTTTGTGTTCGGTGGGGGGCTGTTGGCCGCCGCCGATCCCGTGCCCGCCGTCACCCTCGCTACGAACGGTTGGACGTACGACGGCACGGCGCACGCCGTCGTGGAGGTGGCCGAGGGGTATGCGGGCGCTTATGCCGTTACCTATTACGCCGCAGACCGAGAGACCGTCGTCACCGCCGACGCCATAGTCGGGGCGGGCGTCTATTACGTATCCGTCGAGGCCGAGGCCGAGGGGGATTACGCGGCGGTCACCATAAATCGCGCTCCCGTCACCATAACCCCTCGTCCCATCACGGTGGAGATATCTCCCGCTATGAGCGTGTACGGGGAGCCCGTTGCTCCCCTTTCGGCCGCCGTTGCCAAGGGCAACTGCATAGAGGGCGACGCCACACCGTACGCCTTGTCCGTTGACGTCACGCCCACCTCGCCCGTGGGTGCTTACGACGTGGCGGGCGCGGTGGTCGATTCCAATTACGCCATCGCGTTTACGGGGTGCGTCGGGGCCTATTCCGTCACCCCGCGTTTGCTGTCCCTCGCGTGGGATGGTATCGAATTCGTATATGACGGTACCCCCCATTTGCCTACCGCGCTCTTCGGGAACGTCGTAGAAGGGGACGTACTCGCGCCCGTCCTATCGGGCACGGCCACCAACGCGGGCGTGTACACCGCCACCGTCCTTTCGGCGGGCAACTCCAACTATGCTTTGCCCACCCGCGTTAGCACGGGCTTCCGCATCGACAAGGCCGAGGCCACCTTCGATTTGTCGGGGGCCGTTACCGAATTTCGCTACACGGGCGAGACTTTTTCGCTGTCGGGCGTAGTCACCTCGGGTCCCACCGCTTACGAGGGGCTCAACGCTTTCCGTGAGGTAGGCGTCTACGAGGTCACGGTCGTATCGGCCGCCACGCCCAACTACTACGAGGGGCGTATGACCGTCACCGTCACCGTGCGGGAGATGGCGCCCACCGTGGACGAAGCCACGGGCGCTTTGGCCTATCGCAAGGTGTTACATCCCGACGAGGCCGCCACTACGGGCGCGGATATGACCGCCGTATTTCTCAACGCGTACACCGAGGCGAGCGACACCCCCGCCATGCTCACCGCTCTCGTGGGCGACGTTACGCTTACTTTCGACGCCGCCGCCATCGCCGCTTTGGCGGGCAACGACGTGCGGCTCTATTGGCGCACCGTTTCGCCCTCGTCCGACCGCGCCGCCGACTACCCCGTCGTAGACGGCGCGCGCCTTTTCCTGGACGTAGCCGTAGAGCCTGCCGACCTCGGCAAGGGCACCGTCACCGTTTCCTTCCCCTTCCGCTACACCGCGCACAAAAACGAGGCCCTCAAGGTCTACGCCCTTACGGACGAAGGGGAGTGGGTGGATTGTCACGCCACCCGCCGAGACGGTCGCCTCACCTTTGCCGCCGACCGCCTTACCCGCTTCGTCGTGCTCACCGAGCCGAAGTTGTCGTCGGGAGCCGTGGCGGGGCTCGTCGTGGGGTGCGTCGTCGGCGGACTTGCGCTTATGTTCGCTATCTATTTCTTCCTCGTCCGTCCCTTTGCCCGCAAATCGCTGACCGAAAAATAACGCGCTATTGCACGCCGTTAAGAAAAAAGACCTCTTCGGTGCACCCGAAAAGGTCTCTTTTTTATCCACAACTTAATTACGCGCATTGCGCGTCCACAACCCGACGTTGAGGTCTTTCGACTTCGTCGTCTTGACGACTGCGCTCAAGACGGCGCGTTGCGCCAATTTCACCCGCTCGCGGTTCGAGCGGATTTATCCCAAGGCTATGCCTTGAATTTCTCCGTCGTTTTTGGCTATTTCAAGAACGCCGAAAACGCCTTATGCGCTTGCCACACGTCCACTTTGGCGATGAGCTCATAGGGCGCGTGCATACTCAGCACGGGCACGCCCAAGTCCACGGTGTCGATATTCCAGTTGGACAAGAACTTGGCCACGGTGCCGCCGCCGCCCAAATCGGTGCGGCCGAGTTCGCCCGTTTGCCATATGATGTTGTCACGATCGAATACCCCACGTAGGTAGGCAATGTATTCCGCGGACGCGTCGTTGGAGCCGGATTTGCCGCGTGCGCCCGTGAACTTGTTCATCGCCACGCCGTACCCCGCGAAAGAGGCGTTGCGCTTCTCGAAGGCCTCTTTGTAGTTGGGGTCGTAAGCGGCGGTCACGTCGGCCGACAGGCACTTGCTGTGCTCGCGCAGCACCCAGGACGACACGCCGTATCCTTGCGCTATGCAGTCCATAATGTCTTTCAAGAGTACGCTCTGCATACCCGTCGCGCCTTCCGAGCCGATCTCTTCTTTGTCTGCCAAAATGGTCAGCACGGTCTGGTCGGTCTCGGTCTCGATGGTGGCGGTCACTTCGGGGTAGGCGCACACGCGGTCGTCGTGCCCGTAGGCCGCGATGAAAGCGCGGTCGAAGCCCACGTCCTTGGGTTTGTAGGCGGGCACCACCTCGATCTCGGCGGACAGGAAGTCCTCTTCCACGATGCCGTACAGCTCGTTGAGGTAGGTGAGGATATTCGCCTTGACCGCGTCCTTTTCCTCGTCCAAAGCGGGAATGCCGCCCACTATTACGTTGAGGTTTTCGGCAGGGAACGCCGAACTGACGGGCTTGGTGACGATCTCTTGCGAGAGGTGGGGCAATAGGTCGGTGATATAGAAGACGGGATCGTCCTCCGCTTCGCCTACGTTGACCGTGATCTTCTCCCCGTTTTTCAGCACGATCACGCCGTGCAGGGCCAAGGGAATGGTCAGCCATTGATACTTTTTGATGCCGCCGTAGTAGTGCGTTTTGAGGTAGGCGATGTCGCTCTCCTCGTAGAGGGGCACCTGCTTGAGGTCCAAGCGGGGGCTGTCCACGTGCGCTACCAAGATGCGAATGCCCTCTTTTGCCACGTCGGCCTTGCCCGCCTTGATGATGAACAGGCACTTGCCGCGGTTGTTGTAGTACAATTTGTCGCCCGCTTTGATCTTGTCGCCCAGGGTATAGGCTTTATACCCCGCTTTCTCCACCATTTCCACGGTCTCTTGCACCACTTCGCGCTCGGTCTTGCCGGCGGCCAAGTAGGCCTTGTAGCCCTCGGCGTAGGCGTTTATTTTTGCCCGTTCCTCGGCCGAGTCCACGTTGTTGGCGTTGGTTCTCTTATACGTTAAATCACTCATAGTTCACCTCTTTCGCCGCCCGCAGGCGGACAGTATTCTATCTCCACAGTAGCACAAAGGGGCGCGTCGTGTCAAGCGAGTGGCAAATATGGATTTCTCCCAAGGCTGTTCCTTGGATTTGTCCGCGCCTACGGTGCGCTCACGCGGCGCGAGAGGGCAGAAGCGGGCAGAGGTATAATTAAATCAAATAGTCCGATTAAAAATATTTTTGTAGACATCATCACTTGTGATGATATGCGCGCGGTGGTGCGTATGATAGAATAGAGGTATTATAATGGCTACGCTCTATTATATTTTCGCGCGATGCGGGTGCACGCGACGGGAAAAGCGAAAGGGCGGGCCGAAAAGGAGATACTATGAGTCATAAGCGCACATCGAAAGCCTTATCCATCGGCATTGCGATACTGCTCGTATTGACGCTCGTGGTCCTCTGCGCCTGTAACGACAAAAACGACGGCAACAAGACGAACACCGAATTTACCGTGTCCTTCTACGTCGACGGCGCAGTCTATCAGACCATCAGCACCACTACGGGCGCGATAACGCTGCCCACCAATCCCACCAAAGAGGGCTACGTCTTCGCGGGTTGGTACATAGACGACGGCACCTTCCTGACCGCCTTCTCGGCGGACAGCGTGAAGGCCAACCTCAAAGTCTACGCCAAGTGGACGCCCGCGGGCGAGACCCCGGGCGGCGACACGCCGGGCGGCAACGATAATCCGGGCGGCGGCGACACCCCGGGCGGCGACACGCCGGGCGGCGATACCCCCGCCAAATCTTCCGACGTCACCCTCGCCATCACGGGCTTCGAGATGACGGGCGACGCCTTCGCGGTGGAACTCGGCAACGCCGTAACGACGGTTGACCTCACGCCCATCGCCACGGTGGCCGCCAAGAGCACCATCGCGGTCTATAGCGACGAGGCCTGCACCACCTCGGTGGAGGGCGCCATCGCGCTCGCCGAGGGCAACAACACCTTCTACGTCAAGGTGACCGCCGAGGACGGCACCGCCAAGACGTACGTCGTGACGGCCTACCGCAAGCACCTCTACACCCTTACGCTCGACGCGGGCGTGGGCGATGCCGCTACTTTGCAGGTAGAGGAAGGCTCGGTGGTGAGCGCCCCCGGTTGCTCTGCCACCAAGGCGGGCTACGTCTTCGCGGGGTGGAACTACGACTTCACCGCTCCCGTGACGGCCTCCGCCACCGTGACCGCCAAATGGACGGCCAAACGCATCGCCGTCAAGTTCGACGTGGATGGCATTGACGACGCCGAAATCGTCTTCGGCGCCACCGACTACGCCTTTGCGCCCGCCGCCAAGACGGGATATACCTTCGGCGGTTGGTCGTACGGCGGCACCGCCTACACGGACGCCACCGGTCAAGGCGTCAAGGCGTGGGATATCGACGAGGCCGAGGTGACCTTGGTCGCCATTTGGACGGCGAAAACCTACGACCTGACCTTCGAGAACGACGTATGCGATTCCATCAAAGTGACTTACGGCGAGTCCATGCCCGCCATTTCCTACTCGCCCTACAAAGAGGGCTACCTCTTCGACGGTTTGGGCGTAGGCGGCGTGAAATACTACAACGCCGACTTCACTTCCGCGCACGTCTGGGACATCGACCGCAACGACGTGGTTATGCAAGAGTTGTGGGTAGCGGGCGGCTACTACGTGTGGTTGGCCCCCGACAACGGGGAAGACGCTTACAAAGTCGCCCTCGTCTACGGTGAGAATTACACCATCACCCCGCCCACCCGCACGGGTTACGACTTCGCGGGTTGGTACGCGGGTGACGACCAACTGACGGACGCCGAGGGCAACTCCCTTGCGCCCTCTTCCGTCAAGGACAGCAGTTGGACCTTCGTCGCCCACTGGACGGCGCACGTCATCACCGTCAAGTTCAATGCCAACGGCTCCAATACGAGCGTGATGCCCACCACCGTGACCTACGGTTCGACGGAGTTTAGTTTTCCCGCCATCACCCGCGCGGGCTACGTCTTCGGGGGCTGGTACGTAGGCGACGTACAATACGCCAGCCTCGTGGGTGCGCCTATGCGTCAATGGGACCTCGATGAGGAGACCACCTTGACGGCCAAATGGACGCCCGTGGTCGTGACCGTCCACTTCGACAACAACGGCGGTGTGGACGCCGCGTTTGATAGAGAGGCCACCTTCGACGCGGCTTTGCCCGCGTTGACCGTTGCGCCCACACGCACGGGCTACCAATTCTACGGCTATTGGACCGCGTCCGCTTTGAACGAGGGCACCTGCGTCTACGGCACCAACCTCGCGGCGCGTACCGAACGCAGCACCTATACCGAAGACCTCACGCTCTACGCGCAATGGCAACCCATCCAAGTGACGGTGTCTCTCCGAATCGACGATGAGAGCGATCCTTTGGGCACCGCCACCGCCACCTACGGCGAGAAGATGCCCGACCTCGACTTCGCCATGCCCACCAAAGACGGCTACGTCTTCACCGGTTTCTGGACCAACGGCATCAAATACTACAACGCGGACGGCACGGGCGCGGCAATCGGCTACTTCACCACCGCGGTCAACCTCTATGCACAATGGAAGAACGGCGTGTACTTCGTCAAGTTCGACGCCAACGGCGCGACTGCGGGCACGATGGTCGACCAAGAGGTCGAGTGCGACGTGACGGCTACGCTGGACGGAAACTTATATTCCAAGACGGGTTACACCTTCGCGGGGTGGAACACCGAGGCCGACGGCACGGGCAACGCCTACGCCGATGAGGCCGAGGTGAAAGACCTCGCCGCAAACGGCGGCACCTTCACGCTCTACGCGCAATGGACCGCTAACCAATACGCCGTATCCTTCGACGCCAACGGCGGCGAGGGCACGCAAGCCTCGACTACCGCCACCTACGACGCGGCTATGCCCGCCATTGTGGTGGGTGTAAGCCGTACGGGCTACACCTTCGGCGGCTACTATCTGGACGATGTCAAATACTACAACGCGGACGGCAGTTCGGCCAAGGCATGGGACGTGTCGGGCAGCGCTTCGTTGCTCGCCAAGTGGACGGCCAACACCACCACCGTATCCTTCAACGCCAACGGCGGCGAGGGCGAGCAGGCCTCGGTCACCGCGACCTACGCCACGGATATGCCCGCCGTTACGCTCGGCTTCGTGCGCACGGGCTACACCTTCGCGGGCTACTTCGACGCGGCTGAGGGCGGCGCCAAATACTACACGTCTACGGGCTACTCCTACCACAGTTGGGACAAGGACGCGGCTGCCGTGACGTTGTACGCGCAATGGACACCCAACGCCTTCGTCATTACCTTCAACTTCAACAACGCGACGACGGGTGGCACCCAAAGCGTGAGCGCCACCTATGCGGCGGGTATGCCGCCTATCCCCGTTTTGCCCACCAAGACGGGCTACAATTTCCTCGGCTACTTCGACGCGATCGAAGGCGGCACCAAATACTACAACGCGGACGGCAGTTCGGCCAAGGCCTGGGATAAGGCGGAGGGCGCTTCGCTCTACGCGCATTGGCAGGTCATCACCACCACCGTCGTCTTTGACGTGCAGGGCGGCGTGGGCGAGCAAGCGGACATCACCGCGACCTACGGCCAGCCTTTGCCTAACCTCGAGGAGATAACCGTCGACCGTCAATACTACCGCCTTGCGGGTTGGTACACTTCGCCCAACGGGCAGGGCACGCAATTCTACAACGGCGAGGGCGTTTCCACGGGCGTCATCTGGACGTATACCGTCAACGCCACCCTCTACGCCTATTGGATAGACGGCTATTATACGATACAATACAACGCCAACTGTGCCGAGTACTACGGCAGCATGAGCGACAGGAACGCGCGTTGCAACCAAAACTTCAATTTGAACAGTCTTAATCTCAGTCGCACGGGTTACGACTTCGTGGAATGGAATACCGCGGCGGACGGCTCGGGCACGTCTTACGCAGACGGCGCCTTGATCGATACCAACTTGGCGGACGACGGGGAGACCGTCACCTTGTACGCCATTTGGCAGGGCAAAACCTACACCTCGGCGGCGTATCCCATCTACGGCGAGTGGGACGTCACGTTCGACCTCAACTACGAGAACCCCGACTTCGACGCGCCCGACGTCCAACACGTGACGCCCGCCACGGGGCTTCGGTACGTGCGCCCCTCGGGCGACCGCGAGGGCTACTACTTCGCGGGCTGGTACACCAATCCCGAATGCACCAACTACTACTACTTTTATAACACCATCTACGAGAATAAGACCTTGTACGCCAAGTGGGTGGAGAGAACGAGCGTGAGCTACTCCGCGTATACGCCTATCCATCGCGACGGCACCTACGACATCACCCTCACCAACGCGGATCAGTCCTTCGCGGTGTACGTCGTGGGCGACTGCTATCTCGAGGTGAGTGCGGGCAAGAACGCGCGCATCTACATTTCGGGCAATTCCTATAACTATGGTAGTTACTACGTTTATGCCTATAAAGGCTACACGTACGCCATACAAATCCGCGCTTACGAAGACAGCGAGGAATATTTGGGCGATACCACCTTTACGGTGAAGATGACGCCCCGCGCGGACGGCCGCACGAAGGAGAACACCTTTGCGACTTCCGTGATCTACGGCTCGCCCGTAGAACTCGGCGTACCCGAGGCGGAGGGCTACACCTTCGGAGGTTGGTACTCCAGCGAGAACGGCCAAGGCTACCAATACGTGGACGGCGAAGGCAACGCGGTGACCAACTGGAACTACGACTACAACCACGCCATCTACGCCTACTGGATCGGCAACGAGTACACCGTGACCTTGAACGACAACGGCGGCACGGGCGGCCAAGGCGAAGTGACCGCCACTTTCGG
This sequence comes from Clostridia bacterium, assembly GCA_017394805.1. NCBI lineage: Bacteria > Bacillati > Bacillota > Clostridia > Clostridia bacterium. The sequence continues at coordinate 113,693 of JAFPXC010000007.1, forward strand.
CCGCATGATGCCCGACCTCGAGACCGTGCCCACCCGCGAGGACTTCGACTTCATGGGCTATGCTTTAGAGCAATCGGCCCTCGACTATACCTACTACTATAACGAGGGCGGCAACGCTTACAGCGGCAAACTGTGGAACTTGACGGACGGCGTTACCCTCTACGCCAGCTGGACGGCGGCACCCTACAAGGTGATATTCGACGGCAACGGCTCCACGGGCGGCGGCACCGAGACCGAACAGACCCACTACCGCAATCAGACCAAGAACTTGGCAAACGTCGGCTTCAGCAAGACGGGCTACAGTTTTGTGGAATGGAACACCAAAGCGGACGGCTCGGGTACCTCGTACACCAACTATCAATCGGTAACCAACCTTGCCTCGGCGCACGGCGAGATACGCCTGTATGCCATCTGGTCCGCCAACTCCTACACCGTTACGCCCGACTACAACGTCAAACCCTCGCACACCGTCACGTTCGACCTCAACGGTTGGGCGGAGGGCGAAGTGCCCGAGGCGCAGGTGATCACGCCCGCTCAAGGGCTTATGCTTCCCACCCTCGTGCGCGACGGCTATGAGCTCTGCGGTTGGTACGACAACGCGGAATGCACGGGCGAAGAGTACGATATGAGCGTCACCCACGACGACGACGTCACCTTGTACGCCAAGTGGCGCGTCGCCACCTACGCGGGCGAGGAACCCTTGGTCTATATCGACGACGAGGTGGAGGTGACCTTCGACGGCACGCAAAGCCGCGCCGACGACGCGACCGTCCTTGCGACCTGTCCTCTCTACGCCTTCGTGGCGCCCGCCACCATGCGGGTGTACTTCGAGTCCTTCGTTTCGGACGGCGACACCTACGGCTATCTCTTCAACAGCGAAAAGGTGAAAGTAGCCTCTGACGACGACGGCGCGGGCAACCGCAACTTCCGCATCTCCTACACCGTGACCGCGGGCGCCGTGTACTACGTAGCCGTGTGTCCGTATAGCGCGGGCGCCGAGTGGGCCACCCACCTCAAGGTATATGCCGCTACGGGTGCTCTGCACACCTCGAGAACCCTTGCGGGCGAGTCGGTGACCTACGACGACGACTTCACCATCACGGTACCCGAAGTGACGGGTTACGAGTTCCTCGGCTGGTACGACCAAATCAACGGGCAGGGTACGCAATATACCGATGAAACGGGCGCGAGCGTGCGCACGTGGGACAAGGCCTCCGACACCACCTTGTACGCCTATTGGCAAGTGGGCGTTTACGACGTGACCTTCGACGCCAACGGCGGCACGGGTACGCAGGCCAAGGTGGAGGCCACCTTTGCCGAGGCGATGCCCGCTGTGACCGTGGCCCTGTCGCGTGAAAGCTACGTCTTCGTCGGTTACTTCGACGCGGCCGAGGGCGGCACCAAATACTACAACGCGGACGGCACTTCCGCCAAAGCGATGGACAAGGGCGCCAATACCACCCTGTACGCGCATTGGGAGGGCCTGCCCTACACCGTGGCCTTTGACGCGAACGGCGGAGAGGGAGAGATGGACAATCAGACCGTTCTCCACGCCACCGCCACCGCGCTTACCGCCAACGCTTTCACCCGCACGGGCTACGACTTCGCGGGTTGGAATACCAAAGCGGACGGCACGGGTACCTCGTATGCCGACGAGGCCGAGGTGACCGACCTGGCCGCCGTGGGCGAGACCGCCACCTTGTACGCCAAATGGACGGCCAAGACGCTGACCATCACCAAAGACGGCGTCAAGATCCACCCCGTCACCATCAGTTTCAATTTGAACGGCGCCACGGGCGTAGCCCCCGCCGCGCAGACCGTGACCAGATGGAACGCCCTTGTCTATCCCGACGTGCCCACCTATACGGGCCACGTCTTCGCGGGTTGGTACGACAACGCCGAATGCACGGGCGACGTCTTCGACTTCGGTACCGACTTCACCGCCGTCCAAACGGTGACCTTGTACGCCAAGTGGATAGACTACACCAAAGATCCCGAGTCCGACGAAATGACCGACAAGACCATGATGGGTATACCCACGATGGACGGCGCGACGTCGGTGACTTTGGATGGAATGAACGTGCGTTTGTACCCCGTGGTGGTACTGACCGAGCAAGAGGTGGCGTTCACGACCTACACCAGCAACAAGGACACCTACGGCTACCTGTTTGACGCCGACCTCAAGCAACTCGCCTCAAGCGACGACGGCCACATGGGCACGTATGGCAACGCCTTCTACATTTCCCGCACGTTGCAGGCGGGCACCTTGTACTACGTGGGCGTAAGAGCCTATAGTAGCGGCACCGAGACCGTGACTTTGACCATCATCGGCGGCGCCACTTTGCCCAAGGACGGTGCCTTGTCCAAGGCCACCAACCTCGGTACGACCACCGTCACCTACGGCGACGCCACTACCATAGCGGCCGACAGCCTCGCGGGCTACACCTTCGAGGGCTGGTACGACGGCGAAGGCGGTACGGGTACCAAGTACGTCAACGCGGACGGCACCTCGGCCAAAGTGTGGGATAAGGCCGCGGATAGCACCCTCTACGCCAAGTGGACGGCGCATACCCACACCGTGACCTTCGACGCCAACGGCGGCACGGGCTCTACGCCCGCGGTCACCGCCACCTACGGCGAGACGATGCCCATCATCAGCACCTTGCCCACCATGGCCATCAAGATCGTCACGGGTTACTTCACGGCGGCGGACGGCGGCAAGAAATACTACAACGGGGATATGACCGCGGCCTGTGAGTTCGACGTGGACGCCGACCTCGTATTGTACGCGCATTGGGATTACGTGCCCTACTACGCCACCTTCGACGGCAACGGCGCGACCGCGGGCAGTATGGACGACGAGAAGCTCAACCGCGACGTGGCGACCGTTTTGACGGTCAACGCCTTCGAAAAGACGGGCTACGACTTTATGGGTTGGAACACCAAGGCGGATGGCTCGGGCACCTCGTACACCGACGGGGAGGCCGTGACTAACATCGCGGACGCCTACGCCACCATCACCTTGTACGCCGTCTGGCAGGCAAAGACCACCAAGGTCACGTTGGACGACAGACCCAATCGGCACTCCGTCACCGTCACCTTCGACCTCAACGGCGGCACGGGCACCGTGCCCGACGCGCAGGTGGTGACGCCTACCGTGGGTATCACCTATCCCACCGAGGTCCCCACCAAGGACGGCTACCTTTTCAAGGGTTGGTACGAGGACGCAGAGGGCGAGGATAAGTTTGACTTCGAAGACCCCATCGACGATTCCATCACCCTGTACGCGGGTTGGTTCGAGCAGGACGGCAATCTCCTGGTGTACGGCGCGGACAACGACATCACCGTCACCTCTTCCACCGTGCGCTACTACTTCTACGTGTTGCAACAGGGCTATCGCACCTTCACCGTCGGCAAGGACGCCTACTTCATCACCAGCAACTCCTATTACGGCAACGGCAGCGTGAGCAACGTGTTCTTCTATGAGGGTTGCTACTACGTGGACGTCCATTCCAAGGACAACAGCGACGAGGCCGAGTACGTGGGTGATACCACCATCAACGTAGGGGCGGTGTGGCCCGACGACGGCGGCGTGTCCGACAACACCGTTTACGCCGAGTTCGACATTGACTACGACGAGGAAGTATCCTTCGGCACGCCTACTCGCGAGCATTACGACTTCATGGGTTGGTACACCTCCACGAACGGCGGCGGCACCAAGGTGACCGACAGCACGGGCGCGGGCGCGCGCAACGACGCGGGCACCTGGGATTACCTGGACGCCACCAAGACGTTGTACGCCTACTTCCGCGGCGTGGCTACCACCGTCACCTTCGATTTGCAGGGCGGCACGAGTGAAGATCTCGAGACCGATACGCTGTATTACGACTCTGCCAAGTCCTACAGCAGCGGTTATATTCCCACCAAGGTGGGCTATACCTTCTGCGGGTTCTATGCTGGCGTGGGCGGCACGGGTACCAGATACTTTGCCGCCAATATGAGCTATGACGCCAGGTGGGATAAGTGGGTGGATACCACCATCTACGCCTATTGGACGCCCAACGTCTACGAGGTATACTTGGACGACATCGACATCTCGACCGTTACCATTAGCTTCGACCTCAACGGGGCTTCGGGCGTGGCGCCCGCGGCGCAAGCGGTTTCGGGCGAGGATACCCTCAGCTATCCCGCCATTCCCACCCGCGCGGGCTATATCTTCGCTGGTTGGTACGACAATGCGGCCTGCACGGGTACGCCGTTTAACTTCGACGGCACGCTCGTGGCGGCTGATACCAGCGTGACTTTATATGCCAAATGGATTGCAATCCCCGTAGGTGTGGAAGGCGCCGTGAACGTAGGCGATGCGACGTTGGTGACCGTGAGCGGTGTGACCGTGAGATACTACGCGTTTGTGCCTTTGACTACGGGCGAATACAAGTTCTATTCGGCAAGCGCGCTCGATATGTACGGCACGCTGTACCTCGGTGACGTTGAGCATCTTGTGGTTTATAATGATGACGACGACACTTACTCGTTGGGCGTAGCGCAAGGCGGTAACAACCGCGACTTCGGTATCGTACGGAGCAATTTGGTCGTCGGCAACCTGTACCTGATCGGCGTAAGAGCGTATAGCAACGACTACAATGGCGACGCCACTCTCTACGTGGAAGGTCCTGCCTCGCCCGATGACGGCGCCACTACCGAGGCGGGCAGCAAGGCGACCTGCCTCATCACCTTCGACGACGATACGTTCGCGTTGGCCGTGCCCGTCAAGGCGGGTTACACCTTCGACGGTTGGTACGACGGCGAGGGCGGCACGGGTACCAAGTACGCGGACGAAACGGGCGCGGCGGTCATCGCCTGGGACAAGGAGGCCAATACCACCTTGTACGCCAAGTGGATAGAGAGCTGACGAATGCCGCGAGGCATTCGTCGCCCCGAGCCGAGGGCATTGCCCTCGTGTCGAAGGGAACGATACAAAGAAAGGTGACCTTCGCGGTCACCTTTTTTTGATGATATCCACGGTCTATGACCGTGATGATATGCAAAGGCGTTGCCTTTGATGATATCTACGCTACGCGTGATAGCCGTCCCGAAGGACGAAGGATATACAAAAACACCGTCGAGGTTTCCCCGACGGTGTTTCTATATAAGACGATTATTTCTTCAGCGATACGGCCTTTTTGGCGGCGGCGACGATATCTTCCAAGGTCATACCCATCACCTTGCGCAGATAGGGCAGTTTGCCCACCTCGCCGAAGCGATCGGGCACGCCTACGCGCACGGTGGGGACGGGAGCCTCGGCGATGGTCTCCAATATGGCGGAGCCGAAGCCGCCCACCACGTTGTGGTTCTCGATGGTGACGGCACAGCCCGTCTTGGCGACGGAGGCACACACGGTGTCGGCGTCCACGGGTTTGATGGTGTGCACTTCGACCACCTCGGCCGCTATGCCCTCGGCCGCCAGCTCGTCGGCCGTTTTCAGCGCGTCCGCGGTGAGGAAGCCGCTCACGAACAAGGTCACGTCCTTGCCCTCGCGGAGTACGTCCGCTTTGAAAAGGTCAAAGCGGTAGTCTGCGGCGTGAATGACGGGTAGGTCCTTGCGGAACAGGCGAATGTACAAAGGCCCGTCGTAGGCGTTGATTTGGGGCATTGCCGCTCGCAGTTGGTCGGGATCGCTCGGCTCGAAAATAGCCACGCCCGCCACCGAACGCAAACAGCCTATGTCTTCCAATCCCATGTGCGTGCCGCCGTTGACTTCGGCGGTGATGCCGGGGTCGGTGCCCACGATTTTGACGTTTTGCTTGCTGTAGGCGATGCTGATGGTCAGTTGGTCCAACAGTCTACGCGTAGCGAAGGGGGAGAAGGACGTGATATAGGGCTTGAAGCCGTAGCTCGCCATGCCCGCCGCTACCGACGCCATGTTTTGCTCGGCGATGCCCACGTCGAAGGCCTGCTCGGGAAACTTCTTACTGAGGTTGGCGGTGCCGTCGGCTTTCGCGAGGTCCGCGTCAATGACGACCACCTTTTTGTCGGCCGCCATGAATTCTTCCAAACAACTTGCCAAAACTTCTCGCATTTGCATAGTTACGCCCTCCGTATTTCTTCGCACGCTTGCTCGACCTCTTCTTTGGTGACCGAGAAGCTGTGGCTACCCACACCCTTGGCTTCGGCGATGGACACGCCCTTGCCTTTGACGGTGTTGAGAATGATCATGGTCGGCAAGCCTTTGACGGCCTTGGCCTCGGTGATGGCCGCGTCCACTTCGTCCAGGTCGTTGCCGTCCTTGACGACGATGACGTGCCAGCCGAAGGCGCGCCACTTGGCGTCCAACGGCTCGAGGTCGCATATTTCGGCGGTGGTGCCGTCTATCTGCATTTTGTTGTAGTCGGTGAAGGCGATGAGGTTGTCCAGCCGTTGTTGGCGCGCCCACATGGCGGCTTCCCATATCTGCCCCTCTTGGCTCTCGCCGTCGCCCAATATGGCGTACACGGTCGCGCCGTCACGCGAGAGGCGGGAGGCCAACGCGATGCCCACCGCACAACTGAAGCCCTGCCCCAGGCTGCCGGCGGTCATATCCACGCCCGGCGTCTTGTTCATATCGCAATGCGAGGGAAGGCTGGTGCCCCCTTGGTTGAGGGTGTACAGGACGGATTTGTCGAAGTAGCCCTTGTTGGCCAAGGTGGCGTACAAGGCGGGGCCTGCGTGCCCTTTGCTGACGACCAAGCGGTCTCTGCCCCCTTTGCGAGGTTCGGTGGGGCTCACATTCATGTGCTTGAAGTACAGAAGGGTGAGGACTTCCACGATGGACAGACATCCGCCGATATGGCCTGTGCCGATGCTGCCGATGCAACGCATGGTATCCATGCGTATTTGCTTGCTCATCTCTTTCAAATCCATATTCGCATCTCCTCTTTTGGATAGTTTAAGCATATCACGCGCGCGAGCGTGTTGTCAATATTTCAGGTGTAATTGGCAAAAAAAGCCGTCGTGACGACACGACGGCAGGGGGTCTTTATATATCTTTCGGGTCGAAGCCGAGGGCGCGGACGCGTGCGTCGCGGGCCTCTTGGGCGGCTTTGAGGTCCTCCGCAAGGGTGAGGGGGACGTCCACTTCGTCCAGTTGGCAATGCGCCACCTGCATATTGAGGGTGCGCACCTTTTGGTCGAGCCGACGGAAGTCGGGGTCGGCCTGCAATTCGGCGCGTATCTCGGCGCGGCGGAATTCGTCGCCCGCGGTGGGCGCTATATAGGAAGGCGCGGCGGCACGGCGGTTCGATTTGGCGGGGGACGTATGGGGGGTATCGGTGGCCGCCACTTCTTTGATGCGGTCTACCGTATCGAGCCCCGCCTGGTGCCAACGGGAGAGCAGATTGCCCATATTGGCCATGGGGTAGGGCTTGCCCAGCGAGAGGGCGGCGGCGTAGAGAATGACCTCGTCGTCAAAGCCCCAGGTAGAGGTCCAGGTGCGATAGAGTTCGCGGTCGGTCTCGGTGGGGCGGCGGGTAGAACCTGTGGCCTCGATGACGGCGGACACTTTGCGCTCCACCGTGGCGTACTGGTCGAGGAAGACCGCCACGCTGCGGTCGTCCACCACGCCCTCGTCGTAGCACTTGGTCACCACGGCTTGCATCCCCTCGAGGGTGCGCACGCCGCGCATGGCGCAGTATTTGGCAAGGAGCACGAGGCTCTTGTCGCTGTAGCCCAGGGTGAGCCACGGGGTGGTGTAGGTCTCCACTACGTAGTCGAGGCTTTCGTAATAGAGGCCAAGTATCTTGTTGACGCGGACGGCGAGGTCAAAGGTGGCCTCACGCGTTTTGATATAGCGCTCGATATCTTCCACCGAAAACACGCCCGCGCGGAAGTAGCCGTCCAACACCGCGTCCAGTCGCTCCATACCGCCCCGCTTGACGGTTTTGGCCGCGCGAATGACGGCGGCGGGCGCAAAGCCCCAATTCCGCGTCCATTTGACGTAGAGTTGCCTGTCGTCGATGTCGGGAGTGGACTTCTTTTTGAGGGCGCGGAACACTTCGCGCAGTTCGTCCGACGCCGCGTCGGCCTCTTGTATGCGCGCCTCGGCGTCCGATAGGGTGGTGCAACCCTCGCGGTACCAATTACGCGCCACGGTAAGGACGTAGGGCGCGCGGACGTCAGTCGATTTGCGGTCCACGCAGAACTTGGCGATCATCAAGAGGGCCTGCGGGTCCACGTGCGTTTCTTCAAGGAATTGCAGATAATTGTACAACTCGTTGGTGCTCATCATACGGTCGGGGAACAACTCCTGCAACTGCACCAAAAAGTCCGCGTATTTGTCCTTGGGCAGGGCGCGCGTGGGCGCGAGGGCCTTGGACGGCGAAAGATAGTTGACCGTGAGGGGCGAGGCGGTGAGAATGCGCACCAACCCCATGCTTTGCCAATACTCGAAGGCGTCCGTCACCGCTTTCTCGGTGAGGTCCAGCCCGTCCGCGATGTGCCGCAGGGTGTTTTGCTCGCTCAAGGGCGTAGCGCATAGCATCAGCCCGTACAGGTACACCTTGACGGCGTCCTCGCCCGCGTAGGGCAGGAAGTGCACGATAAAGGCGTTGTCCACTACGGTGTGGCCTTGTTCTTGGTTGGGTGCGAATGTGCAGGTAGGCATAGTTTTCTCCTCGGTGTACCGCGTGCCGGGGGGTGGCTTTTGCGAATGGTCTCGGCGGGATAGCCCGCGCCTTTATCCGTCCGCAACTCGCCCATGGGCGCACGATATTCCCCCTATAGGGGGTACTTGCCATTATAGTATTTCCGCCCCCTCGCCGTCAAGAGCCGAAAAAAACCTTTTTCCCCGCGTCAATATGCGGTGGGTACCGCCCGCTTTCGGCACAATATAGCGGGCGAAGGTATGCCCCGACGGCGATTGCGTGCCGCCATGGGGGTGCGAGCGCCGTTTGCCGAGGCGGAAACAACAAAAACCGCGAAAACACTTGAAGTCGCGGGTATTTACATATATAATTAAAATAGAGAGAGGACGAAACGGTGGAAGGATACGTGGAAGTGACGGACGTCGATCTGCGCGAAGGCGAGGTCGAAGAAGATTTGCAATGCAAGGGGCTACGGATATTGCAGGCCCCGGGCACGTATCGGTTCAGTTCGGACTCGGCGCTTTTGGCCAACTTCGCCACCTGTTCGGCGGGCGAAGTGGGCGTGGAGTTGTGCGCGGGCTCGGCGGTGGTGAGTATGCTGTTGGCGGCCAAGACGCCCCTAAGGCGTATCGTGGCCGTGGAGTTGCAAGCATCGTTCGCCGAACGGGCGGCGCGGAGCGTGAAACGCAACGGGTTAGAGGCGCGTGTGGCCGTGTGGCAAGGAGACGCCGTGCGGTGCGCCGAAGCGTTCGGCTGCGGCACGCAGGACTTCGTTGTGGTCAACCCCCCCTACTTCCGCGTGGGCGAGGGCGAGATGAGCGAGGACGCCACGGTGGCTATGTGCCGACACGAAACGCATATCACGTTGCGCGAGGTGTGCCAAACGGCGGCCAAGTTGCTACGCTTCGGCGGGCGAATGTATATCGTCTACACCGCCACCAGGTTGGCGGAGTTGTTCGACGAGATGAAACGAGCGGGCATAGAGCCCAAAAAATTGGTGAGTATCCAGCCCGTCTCGGGCAGGCAAGCGGATACGGTGTTGGTGGAAGGCAAGCGCGGCGGCAAGCGCGGCATGGTGGTCGTGAACGCAGTGCGGGGCGACCTCGAAGCGAAGTACACCACGAGGGAGTAGATATGTTGTATTTGGTCGGTACGCCGATAGGCAATATGGGCGACATAACCCTGCGGGCGTTGGAGACGCTCAAAACGGTGGACTTGGTGGCGTGTGAAGATACGCGCCATACGGGGCTGTTGTTGCAAAAACTGGGGGTACGTAAGCCCCTTTTGAGTTACTACAAGCACAAAGAGCAGGAGGGCACGGAAGAGATCTTGGCCCTGTTGCGCGAGGGCAAGAACGTGGCGTTGGTGTCGGACGCGGGTATGCCCGTCATATCCGATCCCGGCGGCGTGCTGGTCGAGGCGGCCAGGCGCGAAGGGCTTGCCGTGACCGTGGTGCCCGGGGCTACCGCCGTCACGTCGGCCATGGCGTTGGCGGGGCAGTCGGGCGGCTTCGTGTTCGTGGGGTTCCTCTCGGACAAAAACAAGGAGCGCGACAGGCAGATCGTGCAATACGTCACTTCGCCCAACCCCTTGGTGCTGTACGTGGCCGCGCACGACGTGGCGGATACGATGGCCTATCTTCGGGACAAGTTGGGCGACCGAGGCGTGTACGTCGTCAAGGAATTGACCAAAATACACGAGACCGTCATACGCACCACCTTGGGCGCCGAGGTGGACTTCGATACGCACGGGGAGTTCGTCTTCATCGTGGACGGCAAAGAGGAGAGCGCGGCGACCGAATTGTCCGCTGAGGAGCACGTGCGGCGGTATATCGCCATGGGCATGAGCAAAAAGGACGCCATCAAGGCGGTGGCCAAAGAGCGCGGCGTGCCCAAGGACGAGATTTACAAGGCGGCTTTGGATATCGACGAAGCGTAAGCGCTTGGCGACAAAAAGCCGTATGCCCGACGTACGGGAGAATGCAATGGTATGAAATGGAGAGGATATAATCTCACCAAATGGTATAGAATGGATAATTCGGGCATGATTTATCCCATCATCGGTACTTTGTCTACACAAAGTAACTTTTTGTTGCGGTTTCGACTGCGCGAGGCCGTACAGCCGACCTTGCTGCAAGAGGCTCTCGAAAAGACCTACGAGCGGTTTCCCTATTTCAAAGTGACCATCGAAAGGGGTTGGTTCCGCCACTACCTCGTGGAAAACTACCGCCGCCCCAAGGTGTGGGAAGCGTCGGGCGTGCTGTTGGGCCGCACCGAGTTTGCGCAAAACGGATACTATCCCATCTGGGTGAGTTATTGGGGCAATACGGTGTTCGTCACCTTTTTCCACGGGTTGTCGGACGGGCACGGCGCGTCGCGTTTCGTGGGGTACCTTTTGGCGACCTATCGACGGCTCGCCCATCCCGACGAGGCGGACGAAGCGACCGATCCCGACGCACTGTTTCCCCGTGTGAACGGGGAGACCGAAAACGCCTACGATACCTATTACCGAAAGCAACCTTTCTTCCGTGGGCTCAAAGACACGGCGGGCGGCAACGCGGCGCAGGTAAAGGGGCGCTTCTTCGTCAAGGACGGTTTGGCCTGCACGCAGGGGAAGATAAACCTTGCCGAGGCCCTCGCCGCGGCGCGCGCGAGGGGGTGCACCCTCACCGAGTTGATGGCGGCGGCGGGATTGATGGCGGCGGTGCGCACGCGCGCCAAATGCGCCCCAAACAAACAGCCGAAGATCTTTATCCCCATCAATCTGCGCAAGATGTTCCCGTCCGAGACCATGTTCAACTTCGTGGGCATGATCAAGTGCCGCGTACCGCAAAGTACCCCCACGTTGGAGGGGTATATCGACGTTATCAAGCAAGAATTGCGCGGACAAGCCACGCCAGAGGCCTTTATGCCCAAGTTGGCGTTTACCTCGCTGTTCAGCAAAAATCCGCTCTTGCGGCTGATGCCCCTCAGCCTCAAAATGATCGTGAGCAAGTTGGGGCGCTCTCTATCCAAACACACCAAACAGACCATGATATTGAGCAATCTCGGCGTGGTGCCCTTGCCCAAGGCGTTGCAAAATGAGTTGGACGACTTCGCCTTTATGCTCAACGCCAACCGCCGCACCCCCGAAAACCTCGCCATCGTGAGTTATGGCGACACGCTGTCCTTGACTTGGAGCCGCCATATCGTGGAGAACGACGTGGACCGCGAGTTCTACCGTATTTTGCGCGAAGAGTTGGGCTTGGATGCGGTGGTCAACAGCAATTACAGGGAGGTGGAATATGCGTTGTGAGAAATGCGGAACGCTGATAGAAGGTAGCAACGGCAAATGCCCGTTGTGCGGCGCGCCCACCCCCGTGCAAGTGCCCGTCTACCCCGCGAGGAACACGCGGCTCAAACGGTACGTGGTGCCCTTTACGGTGGTGTATTGGCTCTTGGCGGCCATCGCCACCATCATCGCCGTCGTCATGGTGCACGTCTATGGCGGGGGGCGGCGGTATTGGGTGATCGTGCCCGTGGCGCTCGCCTGGCTCTATTTCATCTTCCGTCATACCGTGTTGGGGTTGGAAAACACCCATCACAAGATTTTGGTGAATAGCGTGATGGGGCTCGTGCTGTTCGTCGTCATCGGGTTCACCCTGCACCTTGAGGAGATCTTCATCGGGTGGGTGTCGCCCATCTTCTACGCCGCGAGTTGGATGCTGTCGGGCGCGTTGGCCTTGGTGAGCATCAAAAAGGCGGGGCGATATATCCTCAGCCTGTGGTGGCAGGGGCTTTTGGCCGTGGCGATATTCGTGCTGTGCTTCGCCTTGCACCTCTATTGGGTGCCCTCGGTCGTAAGCGGCGGCGCGGGGCTTTTGTTGTGCCTCGTCATCACGATTTTGCGCCCGCGCGAGGTGTGGTCGCAGATAAAGAGCGCGATGGATATGTAGCGAAATAGGTGGCGAAATGCCCCCGATTGTAACGAAAAGGCACCCGATGTGGGTGCCTTTTTTGTGACAAACTTCTGTTTATCTCACGGGCGCACGCTTTACATCCAATTGGCGGCGCGGGTGGAGAAGCGGTTGATGATGGCCATCCAACTCTCAAAGGAGATGGGGCTCTCGACGTAGGTCGCGTCCGTGCTTTCGGCGGGGCGACGGAAGGGAGCGTGGTCCACCTGGTCGAAGCGGTAGTTGGAAAACACCGCCGTATAGGTCTCGCTGTGGGCTTTGCCCTCCGCGTCCGTGGAGTTGAAGGTGGCCGAGATCTTCACCAAATTGACGTCGTCGTACCACAGGGCGTATTGGTTGCCTTGGTAGGCGAAGTCATAGTGATAGACTTCGGCGCCGTTCAAGGTCTCCTTTTTGCCCGTACTGAGCAAGGTGGCGTAGGTGGCGAGCATAATTTTTTGCGTTACCCAATACAACAGGTTGTTTTCGTCCGTGTAGGGCACGTCGTTCGTCGCGTAGTAGGTGCCCACCCGTATGCCGAGGCTACCGTCCTTGGTGACGTACTCGTAGAGTTTGTTGTCCGCGTACAGGCGGCGGTAGACCACCGAGGTATTGTCGGGCTGCACGAAGGTATAGGCGTACTCGTTGCCCTTTTTGAAACAGCTGATGTCGAGCGAACTCTCCTCGCCGTCCGAGACGATATCCGCATGAAGGTCGAAAGAAAGTTCCTGCGCCGCTTCGACTTTTTTCTGGAACTTGATCTCTACGCCTTGCACTTTGCGACCGAGGTCGCACGCGGCAAGGACCAATCCCAAAGAAAGGACGAGGACGACGAGGCAAGCGATGATGGTAAGTGCTTTTTTCATGGTTTCGTTCTCCTAATTATAATATTCGTTGTTATTACTCGTCGATGCACGGCGAACGGGATATTTAGACCGAGCCGCAGCCGCCTATTCGGCGTGCAGGCTCGTCAAAAGGGCAGGGGCGCGTCGTTGACGTAGGTGCAGAAGCGAATGGTCTGCCCGTTGTCCTCGATGGGCGCGCCCTCTTCGACCTGTCGCCAGTTGGCGAGGGCGTCCAAATCGTCGAAAAAGACGGTGGCGTTGCCGTCCGCCGAGACCTTGGTGACGTACACCGTGTCGCAAAAAGGCAGCATCGTATGGTAGAACATCGCGCCGCCGATGACGAACAGGTCGTCGGAGGGGTAGGCCTTGACCGCCGCCGACAGTTCGGGCAGGGTGTGCACCACCACGCAGTCCTCGCGCTCCACTTCTTGGGGCGCCAGCACGATATTGACTCGGTTTTTGAGGGGTTTCGACTCGGGGAAAGACAAGAGGGTATTGTACCCCATCATCACGGCCTTGCCCGCCGTGAGGGTGCGGAAATGGCGCATATCCTCTTTGAGGCGGAACAACAGGTCGTTCTTGGCGCCGATGCCCCAACGGCTATCCACCACGACGATGGCCTTCATCGTGCGTTCTCCAAGCGCGCGGCGACGCGTTGCAGGCGGCGTAGGGTCTCCTCTTTGCCGAGGAGCACTGCCATTTCGCTGGCGCCGCCCGGTGTGACCGCCTGCCCCGTGATGGCGATGCGCACGCACCACATCATGGCGGCCTTTTTGACTTCCATTATCTCGCACACCGCGCAAAGGGCTTGGAAAATGGCGTCGTTGGTCCACTCGGCGTCCTTCAAGGCGTCCCAAGCGGCGGGCACGAGGTCACGGGCGACCGCGGCGTCCGTCTTGTTCTTCTTGTGCTCGAACAGAGCGAGGTCGAAGTCGTCGTATTCCTCGAGGAAGTCCACGGTGGCGGGAATGTCGCCCAAGGTTTCCACGCGGGGTTGCACCAAGGCGAGCAGCATATCCTCGTCGTATTTGCCGTAGGCCTTGCTTTGTTTGAGGAAGGGGAGCGCCGCCTCTTTGAACGCCTCGGGCGAAAGTTCGCGGATATACTCGGCGTTGAGCCAGCGCATTTTGGCGCCGTCGAAGATGGACGGGCTTTGCGACAGCCCCGACACGTCGAATTGCTCGATGAGGTCGGCCATGGAGAGTTTCTCTTGGTTGCCCTTGGGACTCCACCCCAACAGCGCGATATAGTTGACGATGGCTTGCGGCAGGTAGCCCTTCGCCACGAAGTCCTCGAAGTTGGCGTCGCCGTAGCGCTTGCTCAACTTGTGCTCGTGGTCGCGCATAATGGGCGCGAGGTGTATGTACTGCGGGCGCTCCCACCCGAACGCGTCGTACAGCAGGTTGTATTGGGGGGTGCTGGACAGGTACTCGTTGCCGCGAAGAATGTGCGTGACGCCCATCGAATGGTCGTCGATGACATTGGCGAAGTTGTAGGTGGGCATACCGTCGCTCTTCAAAAGGATCATATCGTCCATATCCTTGTAGGCCACCGCGATATGACCGTAGACCATATCGTCATATTCGGACACGCCGTCCGTCTCGGGCACGCGCATACGAATGACGTAGGGTGCGCCCGCCGCCAACTTGGCCTCGACCACCTCTTTGGGCAGGTGCGCGCAATGCTTGTCGTATTTGCCCGTGCCGCCGTCCGTGACGTTGCGTTTGCCGCAGAAGCAGTAGTATGCGCCGCCTTTCGCCACCAACTCCAAGGCGTATTTCTTGTAGAGGTGCTTGCGCTGGCTCTGGACGTAGATCATGCCGTTCTTTTCCTTGCCCGGGCCCTCGTCGTAGTCGATGCCCGCGGTCTTCAAGGTGCGGAAGATGGCGTCGGTGGCGCCCTCTACGTAGCGGCCCTGGTCGGTGTCCTCGATGCGAAGAATAAAGGTGCCGCCCGCTTTGCGTGCGTAGAGATAGGCGTAAAGCCCCGTGCGTAGGTTGCCTACGTGCATAAAGCCCGTGGGGCTGGGTGCGAAACGTGTTCTGACTTCTTTCATAAAATACCTCGTTGGTGCGGGCGTTGCCCCTTGGCTCGCGTCCGCGTTTGTTGTTTTGGTTTGAATTGCCCCCATACGGGGGTGGGGTATCCGTCGCTACGACGGGGTCGCGGCGGCGTCAGGATTGCGGTTTGTTGCGGAAGATCTCTTTCATGCGCATACTGTTGTTCATCGTGATCTTGCGCATACGCAGATTTTTGGGCGTGACCTCGAGGATCTCGTCTTCCGACAAAAACTCGAGCATTTCTTCCAGCGACAGGCGGCGGGGCGAAACCAAACGCAATGCCTCGTCCGAGGCGGCCGAACGCATATTGGTGACGTGCTTCTTCTTGCACACGTTGACCACGATATCCTCGTTGCGGGTGGTGTAGCCCACGATCATACCCTCGTAGACGGGCACGTTGGGCTCCACAAAGAGAGGGCCTCTATCCTGCGCGTTGAACAAGCCGTAGGTGGAGCATTCGCCCGTTTCGTAGGCGATGAGGCTACCTACGTTGCGCCTAACGATCTCGCCCTTGTACGGCTCGTAGCCGTAGAAAAGGGTATTCATCACGCCCTCGCCCTTGGTGTCGGTGAGGAACTCGTTTTTGTAGCCGATAAGACCGCGCGAAGGCACCTTGAACTCGGCGCGAATGCGCGAGTTGAGGGGGCTCATGTTGATGAGTTCGCCTTTGCGCGAGCCGATCTTCTCCATCACCGCGCCCACCGATTCCGAGGGTACGTCCACGATGAGTTGCTCGATAGGCTCGAGTTTTTGCCCGTTTTCGTCGTATTGGTAGAGGACTTTGGGCATAGACACGGCGAATTCGTACCCCTCGCGGCGCATGGTCTCGATGAGCACCGAGAGGTGCATCTCGCCGCGCCCCTTGACGATGAAGACCTCGGTGGTCTCGCCGTCTTCCACGCGGAGCGAAACATCTTTGAGCAGTTCGCGGTACAACCTATCCCGCAGGTGGCGGCTCGTCACGTACTTGCCGTCCTTGCCCGCGAAGGGGCTGTCGTTGACCATAAAGCGCATTTCCATCGTGGGCTCGCCTATCTTGACGAAAGGCACGGGCTCCACGGCGTCCACCGCGCAGACCGTATTGCCGATGGTGATGTCGGCGATGCCCGAGAAGCACACGATGTCGCCCACCTTGGCCTCGGTGACGGGCACGCGCCTCAGACCGTCTATCTGCATGAGAGTGACGATCTTGCTGCGGTAGGGTTGCACGGTGTCGTGGTAGTCGCACACCACGCATTGGTCGCCCGTGCGCACCACGCCGCGCTCGACGCGGCCGATGCCGATACGCCCCACGTAGTCGTTGTAGTCGATGCTACTGACCAGCACCTGCATCTTGCCGTTCTCGTCCCCTTGGGGCGGGTCGATGTAGTTCACGATGGTCTCGAAGAGGTCGGTGAGGTCGGGCTTTTGCTCCACGGTCATGGACGAGGTGCCCATACGCCCCGAGCAGTAGACCACGGGGCTCATAAATTGCTCGTCGGTGGCGTTGAGGTCGATAAGCAAATTGAGTATTTCGTCCACCACTCTGTCGGGCTCTGCGTCGGGGCGATCCACCTTGTTGACGCAGATGATGATCTTGTGGTTGAGTTCCAACGCCTTTTGCAGGACGAAGCGCGTCTGCGGCATAGGTCCTTCCACGGCATCCACCAAAAGCAAAACGCCGTCCACCATCTTGAGCACGCGCTCCACCTCGCCCGAAAAATCGGCGTGTCCGGGGGTGTCGATAATGTTGATTTTGACGTCTTTGTAGTAGGCCGCGGTGTTTTTGGCCAAAATGGTGATGCCGCGCTCGCGTTCCAAATCGTTGCTGTCCATCACGCGGTCCGCCACCTGCTGATTGGCGCGGAAAATGCCGCCCTGTTTGAGCATTTCGTCCACCAAGGTGGTCTTGCCGTGGTCGACGTGGGCGATAATTGCTATGTTGCGTAAATCGTTGCGAATCATATCTTCCTTTGTCCTTTGGATAATGCTATCCTATCCCTATATCGTAATATACATACATACTATAAACGCACGGGCGCAAAAAAGCAACAAAATGAAAACCCTTCGCCGCATTTTTTTGCGCGGGCGAAGGGCGACGCACTACGTCGGCAAGGCGAAGTAAAGCACCTTTTGGGTGCGATATGCCCGCCGGTGTGCGTGAGGGATATAAGAGTATGACGTCCGAAGCTATTGCAAAAACTTTATTGCGAAGCGGATCCGCTTGACGGGTGGGCCGCCGTTAGTCGTTTCGCTCTTTGCCGTGGGCAAGGGGCAGGGCAAACCAGAAGGTGGAGCCTGCGCCCACCTTGCTTTCTACGCCGAAGTCGGCGTCGTGGCGCTCCAGCACGGTGCGGACGATAGAGAGGCCCAATCCGGTACCTACCACGCTGCGCTTGTGTTCGGCGGCACGGTAGTAGCGCTGCCATATATGGCGCAGTTGCTCTTCGTCCATACCGTCGCCCGTGTCACGCACGCGGAAGGTGACGCGGTCGCCCTCGATTTTGAGCGCAACGAAGACCTTTTTGTCCGCGCCCGAGTAGTTGACGGCGTTGCCGATGAGGTTGTAGACCACTTGTTCGAGTTGCTGTTCGTTGCCCGACACGACGGCGTGGTCGTCGAGGTCGCATTGGAAGGTGTAGCCCGCGTTCAGCGAAAGGACGTTGAAACTGCGGGTGGCGCGGCGCACGGTCTCGGTGAGGTCGAAATCCTCTTTGACGAGGGGCGCGTTTTGATTTTGAATGCGCGAAATTTGCAGTAGGTCGTTCACCAATGCGGTGAGGCGGTCGGTCTCGGAAATGATGATGTCCAGCTGCTCCTCGCGCTTGGCTTTGTCCTCGCCCGTCAGGTCGCGTATCATCTCGGCGTAGCCCTTGATGATGGTGAGCGGTGTGCGCAAATCGTGGGATACGTTGGATATCAATTCGCGCCGCAGCTCCTCGGTTTTGCGTATTTCGGTAGAGGCGTAGTTGAGGGTGCGCGCCAGCTCTTTGGCTTCGCTGAAGCCCTTTTCGTCAAAATGCACCGAGTAGTCGTCGGCGGCGAGGCGGCGAGCCGAATCCGAGAGACGCGTGAGATCCTGGCTGAATGCCGAGGACAAAATGAAGGACACGCAGAAGGACAATATGATGATGACCAGGGTGGCGATGACCATCTGTATGCGGAGAATGCGGGTGGTGGACTCCAACAGCTGGGTGGATTGGGATACGACCAACAAGACGGTGCCTTCTTCGTCGAAGTAGCGGCCGTACATCAGGCGCATCACGTCGTCGTCCTTGACGTAGAACCCTTGATCGAAGCCCGAAGAAGCGGCCACTTTGGCCGTACTGCTGTCCAAAACGAAGGGCGTTTGGGCCCCTTCGCCCTCGTTGTGATAGCCCGCCGAGGCATACAAAACCGTGGCACGTCCCCCCTCTATTCGCAACACGTCGATGGTGTAACCCGTCTCTTTGGCGATGCGGTCGAAGGTCTTGTCGTAGTCGTTGGGGAAGATGCGATATTCGGTGTAAAGTTTGTCGGCGGCCAACGCAAAGTCCGTCTGCTTGGTGCGATTGACGTAGACTTCGAGAAAGACCACCTGCGTCAGCCACAGGAAGCCGATGATGAAAATGCCGAACAACAAAAACGCCAGCCAACTGACGAAACGAATGCCGTGCGGGTCTATTTTGCGGGGTGTGTGCTTGCTCATACGATGATTATACCATATATGCGCGCGGTATGCAATGGGCTTTTTGGCTAAGATTGTTTATTCTATTCCCCGTTGACAAGCGAGGGGGGCGTAGGCTATAATGGGGATATGAAAATATTGATCGTAGACGATGAGAATACCATTCGGGATATGTTGAAACAGTACGCCGTGTTCAATGGCTACGAGGTGTGCGAGGCGGCCAACGGCTTCGAGGCCGTCGCCAAAAACGCCGAGGAAGCGCCCGATCTCGTGGTGATTGACGTGATGATGCCCGGTTTGGACGGTTTCGGCGCGGTGAAGGAGATTCGCAAGACTTCGGACGTGCCCATTATCATGCTGTCCGCAAGAGGGGAGGAGTACGACAAGATCCACGGCTTCGACTTGGGCGTGGACGACTACGTCACCAAGCCGTTCTCTCCGCGCGAGGTGATGGCTCGTATAGGCGCCATTCTCAACCGCAAGGGTGCCTCGGGGCGCAACGCCAACGTGCTGAAAATAGACGGGTTGTGCATCGACATCACGGGGCGCTCGGTCACCGTGGACGGCGTGAAGGCCGAGATGACGCCAAAAGAATACGACCTGTTGTTCTATATGGTGGAGCATCGCGGCGTGGCCTTGAGCCGCGAAACGCTGCTTAGCGAGGTGTGGGGGTACGACTTCTACGGCGACGACCGCACCGTGGATACGCATATCAAAATGTTGCGCGCCAATTTGGGCGAGTATCGCGGGCATATCGTCACCCTGCGCGGCATGGGCTACAAGTTCGAGTAGAGCCTTCGTCCCGTCCCCGCTCGAAATCAAATCGAAAAGCAAAAGAAAGCGGCTCATTTATCGAGCCGTTTTTTGTGTGACTTCGTTTGCGAGGTCGCACAAAATAGAAAAGGGCACCCGTATTTTGGGTGTCCTAACGAAAGAGTACGAAAGCCTTTCAAAACGAATTATCATATCGTTATTATTTACCGAACAAGGGGGCTAAACACCGTAGGTACTTGTGCCGAGGGTAGAGGTGCATACCTATTTCTTCCACCGAAACCATACGAATCATTATCCGCATAAAAGGTCGATGACAGCGAGCGAAGCCGTTATGCACGAAGTATATATAAGGCGAGCGAAGATGTCTGAAGCTCCACGCACGACGCACCGCATCGTGCAATTTTGTGTGACTTCGTTTGCGAGGTTGCACAAAATAGAAAAGGACACCCGTATTTTGGGTGTCCTAACGACAAGTATATGAAAACGTTTCAAAACGAATCATCATATCATTATTATCTACCGAACAAGGGGGCTAAACACCGTAGGCACTTGTGCCGAGGGTAGAGGTGCATACCTGTTTCTTCCACCGAAACCATACGAATCATTATCCGCATAAAAGGTCGATGACAGCGAGCGAAGCCGTTATGCACGAAGTATATATAAGGCGAGCGAAGATGTCTGAAGCTCCACGCACGACGCGCCGCATCGTGCAATTTTG